>JANPNS010000434.1:0-1724 GCA_031427575.1 Gallionellaceae bacterium | reverse complement strand
AGAAGAGTTGGTGGGCGGCAACGCACTGGTAGAAGCGGGAACCTTTGTCGCCATCCTGTTGGGCACACTGACGGGTGGGCTAATGGCCGGACTGTCTCAGGCCACCGTGTGGATCACCGTTGCCGGTTTGCTCGTAGCACTGGCAGGCTATCTTGCCAGCCGCAAGATACCCACAGCACCCGCACCGGAACCGCTGTTGCGTGTCAGTCTAAATCCATTTACCGAAACCTGGCGCAACATTAAATTCGCGCGCGAAAATCGCACCGTGTTTCTTTCCATACTCGGCATTTCCTGGTTTTGGCTGTATGGCGCGCTGTTCCTCACCCAATTCCCTGCCTATGCCAAAAATGTACTGGGCGGCTCGGAGACGACGGTCACGCTACTGCTGGCAACCTTTACCATCGGCATCGGTGTCGGCTCCATGCTGTGCGAGCGGATGTCCGGAAAAATGATAGAGATTGGCCTGGTGCCATTCGGTTCTATTGGGTTGACTCTATTCGGTCTCGACCTTGCCTGGGCCTCGCCCACCACGCCACCTGTTGGCGAACCGCTGACCGTGATGGCATTGTTAGCCACCCCCGGCATGTGGCGCGTCTTACTCGATTTGGGCGCAATCGGTTTGTTTGGCGGATTTTTCATCGTACCGCTGTACACCCTGATTCAGTTGCGCAGTAGAATCACCCATCGAGCACGTATCATCGCTGGCAACAACATCATGAACGCCTTGTTCATGGTGGTCGGCGCAGTGACCGCAGCGGGATTGCTCAGCGCCGGTCTCTCTATCCCGGCGTTATTCGGTGTAGCTGCGGTGTGCAACGCAGCGGTGGCGATTTACATTTACAAACTGATGCCGGAATTTCTGTTGCGCTTTGTGGTGTGGATACTCATCCATACAGTTTACCGTCTGGAGAAACACGGCATAGAACACATTCCTGATGAAACACCGGCAGTCCTCATTTGCAACCATGTGAGTTATGTGGATGCGCTCATCATCGCAGCGGCCTGCCGCAGGCCAGTGCGCTTCGTAATGCATCACCGTATCTTCCGTTGGCCGATACTTTCCTTCATCTTCAAGGCCGGTCGCGCTATACCCATAGCCACCGAAAAAGAAAACGCCGCGCTCAAAGCTAAAGCGTTTGATGAAGTGGCGCAAGCGCTCGCGGCGGGTGAGCTGGTGTGTATCTTTCCTGAAGGCAACGTCAGCGCAAACGGCGAAATCGCCCCGTTCCGCCCCGGCATCGCGCAGATCATCGCGCGCAATCCGGTTCCAGTTATTCCGATGGCGCTGTCCGGTCTGTGGGGCAGCATTTTTTCACGCAAGCATGGGGTGCTGCGTCAACCTTGGAGAGCACGACCATTCCGTAAAGTGGTGCTAAAGATAGGCGAACCTCTTACGCCGGATAAAGTGACTCTCGAAAGCCTGCTGGTTGAGGTGACAAAATTACGCGGGGATGTGCGCTGATGCGTATGTATTCCGTTTCTAATTTAAAAGTGTTTTTTGTAGGGCGGGTTCCACCCGCCATGGCGGGCGTAGCCCGCCCTACAAATGCACTTATTTGAGTCCTGGCGGGCGAGCAGACATCGGTGGAGCCCACTATGCATAGACTGCATCTTTACAACCAGTAGTCACTAATATATTTCTCTCCCTTATCGCAGAAGAACGTGACGACATGTTCTACCTTATGCCGCTCGCGCAATTCTCGTGCAGCAATCAGGTGCGCGCC
>JANPNS010000433.1:0-5686 GCA_031427575.1 Gallionellaceae bacterium | reverse complement strand
CTGGCCGACATTTTTTTGCACGCAAAATCACAGTGCAGTTCCCTGAGGAAAAAACACCGCAGGGCTTCCGCTTTCGCGGATTGCACGCGTTGCGCCGCTACGAAAACGGCGAAGAACGCTGCATAGGCTGCAAACTCTGTGAAGCAATATGTCCGGCGCTGGCCATTCATATCGAGACCGAAGAGCGTGTCGACGGTACGCGTCGCACCACACGCTACGACATAGACATGGTGAAGTGCATTTTCTGCGGCCTGTGCGAAGAATCCTGTCCGGTAGATGCCATTGTTGAAACCCGGGTATTCGAATACCACGGCGAAAAGCGCGGCGACCTGTACTACACCAAACCGATGTTGTTGGCGATGGGCGACAAGCATGAAGAGCAGATTGCCAAGGATAGGGCGGCGGATGCGAAGTACAGGTGACAGAGGATAGTAAGTGTAGGGCGGATGCAACAAAGTCAGGCAATCCACTGTCCAGCAAGCTGGACGTGGAATTGACACAGCGCAGCGTTATCCGCCATTTTGTAAATTCATCCGGCGGAAGGCGCTACGCTTTTCCGCCCTACGCGGGCTACGCAGGCTGAACAAGGGTCAAATTAATGAATTTTGAAACCATCGTATTTTATGTGTTCGCCGCGTTTGCCGTGTTCGCCGGATTGCGCGTTATTACTGCGCGCAATCCGGTACATGCGGCGTTATTTCTGGTGCTGGCTTTTTGCAGCATGTCCGGCATCTGGATGTTGCTGGAAGCGGAGTTTTTGTCCATCGTACTGGTGCTGGTGTACGTCGGCGCGGTAATGGTGCTGTTCCTGTTTGTGGTGATGATGCTGGATGTAGATCTGGTGCAATTGCGCGAGGGGTTCTGGCGCTGGTTTCCGTTTGGCGCGGCGCTGGCCGTCATCATGGTGTTCCAGATGTATTTGGTGCTGGGCACGCGGCAGACTGCGGAAACCGGCATCACATTGGCCAGGCGCGCGGCCGACTACAGCAACACCAAGGAACTGGGCCGCCTGATCTATACCGATTATGTCTATCCGTTTGAGCTGGCTGCCGTGATCTTGCTGGTCGCAATAGTGGCCGCCATTGCGCTCACGCTGCGCCGACGCAAGGGAGTCAAGTCACAGGATGTGGCCAAGCAGGTAGCGGTCAAGCGAGAGGACCGAGTCCGCATCGTGTCCGTTCCGTCAGAGGGCAGAGGACAGAAGACATAACCAGCGACTTGGCTGGCGTCGTTTGCCAGCCTAGTCGAATGGCTAGTAGTTCTATCAGAAGACAGGGGGCAGTGAGTATGTTGAACTTGGGTTTGTCACATTATCTTGTACTGGGCGCGGTGTTGTTTGCCATCAGCGTGGTGGGCATTTTCCTGAACCGCAAGAATGTCATCGTGTTGTTGATGGCGATTGAGTTGATGCTGCTCGCGGTAAACACCAACTTCATCGCCTTCTCGCATTATATGAACGACATATCCGGGCAAATCTTTGTGTTCTTTATTCTCACCGTGGCGGCCGCCGAGGCGGCCATCGGTTTGGCGATTCTAATAGTGTTGTTCCGCAATCTGCGCACCATCAACGTAGATGATTTAGGCAGTTTGAAAGGTTAAGCATGAGCAACATGCAGAATTTATATTTATTGGCTGCCCTGGCCCCATTGCTTGGCGCTATCACTGCCGGGTTATTCGGCAAGGCGCTGGGCAGAACGTGGACGCACCGCATCACCATCCTGTTGGTGGCGGTGTCTTTCGTTGCTTCGCTGGTGATCTTCCGCGATGTGATGGCCGGGAATGTATTCAACGGCACCGTGTATCAATGGCTGACCTCGGGCGATACCAGTTTCGAGGTGGGATTCCTGATTGATCGCCTGACCGTGGTCATGATGCTGGTGGTCACCTTTGTGTCGCTGATGGTGCACATCTACACCATAGGCTATATGTCCGAGGACGCGGGCTACCAGCGTTTTTTCTGTTACATCTCGCTGTTTACTTTTTCCATGCTGATGCTGGTGATGGCCAACAACTTCGTGCAGTTGTTCTTTGGCTGGGAAGCGGTGGGTCTGGTTTCGTATTTGTTGATCGGTTTCTGGTATGACCGGCCAACCGCGATTTACGCCAATCTGAAAGCTTTTCTGGTCAACCGCGTGGGCGACTTTGGATTTTTGCTGGGTATCGGCCTGGTGCTGATGGTGTTTGGTACGCTGCAATATGATGCAGTGTTCGCCCATGCCGCCAGCCATGCCAACGATATGGCGCCGATTCCCGGCGTGTCGTGGAACCTGATGACTGCTATTTGCATCCTGCTGTTCATCGGCGCAATGGGTAAGTCGGCGCAGTTCCCGCTGCATGTGTGGTTGCCGGATTCGATGGAAGGCCCAACTCCGATCTCCGCATTGATTCACGCCGCGACCATGGTGACTGCCGGTATTTTCATGGTGGCGCGCATGTCGCCGCTGTTTGAATTATCTGATACGGCATTGTCGTTTGTGATGATTATCGGTGCCATCACCGCGCTGTTTATGGGTTTTCTCGGCATCATCCAGAACGACATCAAGCGCGTGGTGGCGTATTCGACCCTATCGCAGCTCGGCTACATGACCGTGGCGCTGGGTGCCTCGGCTTACTCGGTGGCAATTTTCCACTTGATGACACATGCCTTCTTCAAGGCGTTGCTGTTCCTGGCAGCCGGTTCGGTAATTATTGCCCTGCACCATGATCAGGACATCCGCAACATGGGCGGTCTGCGCAAGTACATGCCGATCACCTGGATCACCGCGCTGATTGGATCGCTGGCGCTGATCGGCACGCCTTTTTTGTCCGGGTTTTATTCCAAGGAAAGCATCATCGAAGCGGTCAAGCTGTCGCAGCTTCCCGGCGCAGGCTTCGCCTATTTCGCCGTGGTGGCCGGCGTGTTTGTCACGGCGTTTTATTCTTTCCGCATGTATTTCCTGGTGTTCCACGGTAAGGAGCGTTTTGGCAAAGCGCAGCCTGCAAAAGCACATCACGACTCACATGACACTCACGACGACGCACATGCCAAACATGACGAACATCATCATGGCTTGGCACCCGGGCAAAAGCCGCATGAGACACCCTGGGTGGTGTGGTTGCCATTGGTATTGCTGGCTATTCCGTCACTGGCG
This sequence comes from Gallionellaceae bacterium, assembly GCA_031427575.1. Lineage (GTDB taxonomy): Bacteria > Pseudomonadota > Gammaproteobacteria > Burkholderiales > Gallionellaceae > Nitrotoga. Next base: position 2,555 of record JANPNS010000433.1, on the reverse strand, counting down.
ATTGGTTATTTCACGATAGAGCCGATGTTGTTTGGCGATTATTTCCGTGAATCTATTTTTGTAGGCCATGGCCACCAAGCCATGGCCGAGATGAAGGAAGGATTTCACGGCGCATTTGCGATGGCAATGCATGGCTTAACCATATTGCCGTTCTGGCTGGCGCTGGGCGGGGTAGCAACGGCGTGGTTCTTCTACCTGAAACGACCGGATATTCCGGCAGCGATTAAACGCAGGTTCAACGGCATCTACATTTTGCTGGACAACAAATATTATTTCGACCGTTTCAATGATTGGTTCTTTGCTGGCGGAGCGCGCGGAGCGAGCGGTTTTCTGTGGAAGTTTGGAGATGTAAAACTGATAGATGGTTTGATGGTAAACGGCACGGCCCGGCTGGTGGGCATGCTCTCCGGCGTGGTGCGCCGTTTCCAGACTGGTTACATTTATCACTATGCATTTTCGATGATTATTGGCGTGTTTGTATTGCTGACGGTGCGCGATTGGTTTTGACGACGGGGACTAGAGGCTAGGGGCTAGAGGCTAGTAAAACCGCGCTAGCCCCTGGTCCCCAGTCCCTAGCCCCTAAATAAAGGACAAGCATGATTTTTGGATTTCATCTGTTAAGCGTCGCCATCTGGCTGCCGATTGTTTTCGGCGTTCTGGTGCTGGCCACTGGCGACGATAAAAACGCGCCGCTGGCGCGCATTATTGCCCTGGTCGGCGCAGTGCTCGGTTTTTTGGTGACGATTCCGCTCTACACCGGCTTTATGCACGACACCTCGGACATGCAATTTGTCGAGATGTATGACTGGATTACCCGCTTCAACATCCACTACCACCTCGGCGTAGATGGCATCTCGGTGCTGTTCATTCTGCTCACCGCTTTTTTTACGCCCATTGTGGTGCTGGCCGGATGGCGGGTGATCGAGAAGCGCGTCGCCCAATACATGGCGGCGTTCCTGATTATGTCGGGCATCATGATCGGCGTATTTGCCGCGCTGGATGCGGTGTTGTTCTACGTATTCTGGGAGGCCATGCTGATCCCGATGTTCCTGATTATCGGCGTGTGGGGCGGCGCCAATCGCGTGTATGCAGCGGTCAAGTTCTTCCTCTATACCTTGCTCGGATCGTTGCTGATGCTGCTGGCGCTGATCTATCTCTACAACCAGTCCGGCGGCAGTTTCGCGATACTCGATTTCCACCATGTTGCGATTCCGATGACTGCGCAGATTTTTATTTTCATCGCTTTCTTTTTCGCATTCGCGGTCAAGGTGCCGATGTTCCCGCTGCATACCTGGTTGCCGGATGCCCACGTGGAAGCGCCCACCGGCGGCTCGGTGGTGCTGGCGGCGATCATGCTCAAGGTGGGCGCATATGGCTTCATCCGCTTCTCCCTGCCGATTGCGCCCGATGCCAGCCATTACCTTTCCGGGGTGATGATTGCGCTGTCGCTGATCGCGGTGGTGTATATCGGGTTGGTGGCACTGGCGCAGACCGACATGAAAAAACTGGTGGCGTATTCTTCCATTTCGCACATGGGATTTGTCACCTTGGGCATTTTCATCTTCAATGAATACGGCATGGAAGGCGCGCTGCTGCAGATGATCTCGCACGGCTTCGTGTCCGGCGCGCTGTTTCTGTGCATCGGTGTTTTATATGACCGCATGCACTCGCGCAACATCGCCGACTACGGCGGCGTGGCCAAAACCATGCCGGTGTTCGCCGCTTTCTTCATGTTGTTTGCCATGGCCAATGTCGGCTTGCCCGGCACCAGCGGTTTTGTCGGCGAGTTCATGGTGATCATGGGCGCGGTCAAGGTGAATTTCTGGTACGCCTTCCTCGCCGCTTCCACGCTGATCTTCGGCGCGGCTTACACGCTGTGGATGGTCAAGCGGGTTATTTTCGGCGCGGTGGCCAATCACCATGTGGCCGAACTGACCGACATCACGCTGCGTGAAAAAGCGATATTGGCGGTGCTGGCGCTGGCCGTGCTCGGCATGGGCCTGTATCCGCTGCCGTTCGGCGAAGTCATGCACGCGTCGGTGAATGATTTGCTGGTGCATGTCGCCCGATCAAAATTGTAGACGCTGCTTCATTTTCCCTCCCCAATGCAGTGGGAGGGAGTGTTAACTAAAAGTTGAGGAAAATATGAGTTACTTGTCCACCCTGTACCCCGCCTATGCAGAAATGTTTCTGCTGGTGATGGTGTGCGTCATTCTGATTGTGGATTTATTTCTGACCAATCCGTCCAAGATGTGGACCTACATGCTGGTGCAGATGACTCTGCTCGGTTGTTCGCTGATTACCATATTGACCCATCAACCCGGAGTTACCCATCTGTTCAACAATATGTTCGTGGACGACCTGATGTCCGATGTGCTCAAGCTGCTGAGCTATCTGGCCGTGTCCATGGTGCTGGTGTATTCGCGCAGTTACCTGATGGTGCGCGGCCTGTTCACCGGCGAGTTCATGGTGCTGACTCTGTTCGCGCTGCTCGGCATGATGGTGATGATTTCCGCCAGCCACTTCCTCACCCTGTATATGGGGCTGGAACTGCT
>JANPNS010000432.1:0-1849 GCA_031427575.1 Gallionellaceae bacterium | reverse complement strand
TGCTTTGCCAACCTCAGACATCACCCCAATCTGCATGTAGTGCAGGGGGACATTTATGCATTGCCGTTTCTGAAAGCTTTCTTTCCGTTTGTTTATTCGCTCGGTGTGCTACAACACACTCCGGATGTGGCCAAGGCTTTTGCTGCGCTGCCGCCCATGCTGCAAGGAGGGGGGCGGTTGTGCGTCGATTTTTACTGGAAACGGGTTCGAACCATGCTGCATATGAAGTATCTGTTAAGGCCCGTTACTAAGCGAATGCCGCAACAAAAGCTCTTCCGCTGGCTGGAGAAATCGGTGCCAACGCTACTCGTTGCAAGTTCGCTTTTGGGTCGCATTCCAGTATTGGGGAGATTTCTTAAACGTTTGATTCCTGTCGCGGACTACACGGGTATCTTTCCATTGAGCGATCAACAACTGAAGGAATGGGCGCTTCTGGATACCTTCGATATGTTGGCGCCTGAATACGATAATCCACAGACTGCTGCTGGGGTGAGGAACTGGCTTGAGGCGGCCGGTCTTCTTGAAGTGGAAGTCTTCCACGGTGGCCATCTGGTGGCACGTGGGCATAAATAAAGATCATTCGGCGGGACTGGTGGTGGGGATTGACGCCACTAACCTGCGGCGCGGCGGGGGGATTACTCATCTTATTGAATTGATGACCGCTGCCGAACCCGAAAAACATGGCATTTCCAAGGTCGTGGTCTGGGGGGGCGTGCAGACGCTCGCAAAACTGCCTGAACGATCCTGGCTGGAGAAAGTAAACCCGATCGCGTTGAATCGGGGTTTGTTAAGGAGGATATGGTGGCAACGGTTGAGTCTTTCCCGTGCGGCCTATGCATCAGGTTGTAGCGTGCTCTTTGTCCCCGGAGGTAGCTACGCCGGCAATTTCAGGCCCGTTGTGACGATGAGCCGGAATCTCTTGCCTTTTGAATGGCAGGAACTCCGTCGCTACGGTGGGTCTCTGGCCACGCTTAAACTAGTCCTGTTGCGTTATTCCCAGTCCCGCAGTTTCCGGGGGGCGGATGGGGTGATATTTCTAACCGAATACGCCAGACAGATGGTGCTGAAAGTAACCGGCCAGATTGCTGGAAAGACTACGACAATTTCCCACGGACTCAATCCACGGTTTCAGATCAAACCCAGGGATATGCAGCCGGGTGGTGAATACACGGAGGCTAATCCTTGTCGGTTACTCTATGTTTCGATCATTGATCAATACAAGCATCAGTGGCATGTAGTCGAGGCCGTCCATGCTTTGCGGATGGAGGGCTTGTCAATCGTCATCGAACTGGTTGGCCCGGCTTACCCGCCAGCATTGGCCAGATTGCAAGAAGTGATTGAACGGCTCGATCCCGAAGGACGTTGGGTGCATTACCACGGTGCGCTTCCCTATGAAACCTTGCACGACATATACGAGCAGGCTGACCTTGGGGTTTTTGCTTCGAGTTGCGAGAACATGCCGAACATTCTTCTGGAGATCATGGCGGCAGGGTTGCCGGTTGCCTGTTCAAATCGAGGTCCCATGCCGGAAGTGCTTGGGGATGCGGGATTGTATTTTGATCCTGAAAATCCGGCAGATATTGCGCAAGCTATCCGTATGTTCATCCTTTCCCCCGAGCTGAGGACTGAAAAGGCGCAGGCCTGTTTCGAGCGTTGTCAGCAATATTCTTGGGAGCGTTGTGCGAGTGAAACGTTTTCATTTATTGCGCGAACGGCTCAGCATCGCATCAAGTGACAATTATTTTTTAAGCTGTATCAGGGGTACGCTGAACAAATCAGCGATTGATCGATGACGAACTTGCAGCCGAAGTGTTCCACAGCGCGTGATGATTCGATGGCCGATCAGCTT
>JANPNS010000431.1:0-2770 GCA_031427575.1 Gallionellaceae bacterium | reverse complement strand
TCGGGATAGTAGCGGCGGTATTCGCGTTGCAGCGACACCCCGGGGATTTCCAGCCGCATAATTTTTGCCGCCTGCTCCGGCGGCAGCAGGCGCTTGAGATAAACAAAATCGCGCCCGGTATCCGATAGTCGGCTTTTGACTTCCTTGGCATCCATGCCCACGATCTGCGCCAACTGCTTTATTTGCTGCGGCGTGGCCTCCACGTCCGGCGGGCTGGCCCACACCGACTCCACCGGCGTGCTGATAGCAAGCGGCTCGCCATAACGATCGGTAATCATGCCGCGGTGCGCATGGATATTGATGACGCGGCCATAACGCGCATCACCTTGCTGTTGCAGGAAGTCATTGTGTATCCCTTGCAGATACACCGCGCGCATGACCAGCGCGCCCAATAAAAATAACAGAATCACAAACAACGTACGCGAACGCCACGGTGGCAATGCTGCCAGCCCTGGGGTCTGTATGCTGCTGGCGTAATTCACGGCTTTGTCCCGCTTAGCTTGTTATTGCGAACAAACTGGATCTGCCTGCTCTTCGGCAATTGCATCTGCAATTTGGCGGAAGCAATTTTCTCCACTCTGGCCGACATTGCCCAAGTGCTTAGCTCAAGCTGTAGCTGCCCCCATTCCACTTCCATTTGCTGCGCCCTGTCCTTTTCTTTTTGCAATTCCACAAATAATTTGCGTGCCTTGTGCTGCGAGGCCACAACACTTAACGCACAAATAATTACCATCAACAACAGAAGCAGCGAGGTCATGGTCGGACTCAATGCGCGCCGCCTAGTCACTTGCTTCTCCTGCGCATTCCGCCACCCGCATCACCGCACTGCGCGCACGCGGGTTATTCGCCACCTCCTGCGCTGCGGCACGCACGGCGCGCCCGACCAGGCGCAACCTGCCTTTGGGAATGGCAGCCGCGCGTATCGGCAAGTTACGCGGCAATTTATCGCCCTGTGCCATGTCGCGCAAAAAGCGCTTCACCATACGGTCTTCCAGAGAATGGAAGCTGATGACTACGATGCGCCCCCCTGCCTTCAAGCTATCCACGCACTGCGGCAAAATCCGCGCAATCTCGTCGAGCTCCTGGTTGAGGTAAATCCGTATAGCCTGAAAGGTGCGGGTCGCCGGATTTTTCCCGGGCTCACGCGTGCGCACGGCCTGGGCGACGATTTCGCTGAGCCGGCGCGTGGTGGTGACAGGCTGTTCCTGGCGTGCAGCAACAAGCGCTCTTGCAATCTGTGTAGCAAACCGTTCCTCGCCATAGTCATGTATCACCTCCCCCAGTAAGCCTTCATCCACATCAGCCAGCCACTGCGCAGCTGTCTGCCCGTTGCTGGTGTCCATGCGCATATCCAGCGGCGCGTCAAAACGAAAACTGAAGCCGCGCTGCTCATCATCCAGTTGCGCCGACGACATCCCCAAATCGAGCAGCACGCCATCTATTTTTGCTATCGCCAATTCATGCAACACCTCGCTCATGCGCGCAAATCCGCTGTGCACCATGACAAAACGCGGATCGGTGATTGCCTGCCCCACCGCCACTGCCGCCGGATCCTTGTCCAGCGCAATCAAGCGGCCTGTCGCGCCCAACTTTTGCAATATCAACTGGCTATGCCCGCCACGCCCAAACGTGCCATCCACATAAATGCCTTCCGGCTTAATCGCCAGTGCAGCAACTGCTTCATGCAATAAAACTGTGGTGTGGGTCAGCCCCTCACGCATAAAGCCCTTTGCACAACGTGGCGAGCGAAGCTGAGGCAAGGAAAAAAATAGAGAAAAACCGGAATGTGCGGTTTGCACATGAGGATTTTGAGCTATTTTTTAACGCCGCATCAGCGAGCGCATAACCAATGACTTGGTTGGCGTAGTTTGCCAACTTAGTCAGATGGCTAGTAGTTTCACCAGTAGTTGTGCAGAGGGCTTTCACAAAGAGAAGCCCTCGAGCTCTGCCGGCAACTCACCATTCATGAACGACAATCCGGTCTCTTGCTGCGCCTGCCATTTCGCTTCGTCCCACAATTCTAATTTATTGCCTTGACCAACCAGCATCACGCGCTTGTCCAGCACCGCGTAGCTGCGCAAAGTCGGAGAGATCAACACGCGCCCGGCGCCATCCATCACCACATCTTCGGCGTAACCGATCAGACGGCGTTGCAAGGCACGGATTTTTGGATTGAGCGCGGAGAGTTTGAGCAGCTTGTCGCGTATCGGTTGCCACTCGGGTTGTGGATAAACCAGCAGACAACCATCAGCATCGGCAGTCAGCACCAGATTGCCCGCGCAATGCGCAAGCAGCATGTCGCGATACCGCGAAGGTATTGCGAGCCTGCCTTTGTTATCCAGATTAAGTTGCGCCGCGCCCTGAAACATTGCCTTTGTCCCCCACTTTTACCCACTTTTTACCACTTACGCGCACTATATTGAACAAATATCCAGCGGTCAAGCGAAAAAACAGAGTTTTTCTTTATGGGACAATGGGTTAGCGTGTGAAGTTAATAAAAAAATAAATACATTTAATAAATAAGGAATTGCACAAACAAGCTAATGTTGTTTGTAACGATAATGACGCCTATTTTGATAATCCTAAAAACCGCAGTTGAACGATACCAACCCTTCGATACGCCCGCTGTGCGGGCTACTGATGGAACTACTAGCCATTCGACTAGGCTGCCAAAAGACGTCAGCCAAGTCGCTGGTTATCAGGGCGAACGGTCTCTCACCCATCGGGTGAGCCCATGTAACCGTTCGTGCTGAGCGTAGCGGCGGGGTTT
>JANPNS010000430.1:0-3435 GCA_031427575.1 Gallionellaceae bacterium | reverse complement strand
GCCGAAGAAAATGTCACCCGTAACGCTTAGGATCCATCGCGAGCGGAATGGCAATGCGCTGATGTGATCGATGCGCTGCGCACACAGCGCGATCAAGGCCGCAAGTACGACCTGATCATCCTCGACCCGCCCAAGTTCGCCCCCACCGCCGCCTTCGCCGAAAAAGCCGCGCGCGGTTACAAAGACATCAATCTGCTAGGATTTAATTTGCTCAGACCAGGCGGTCTGCTGTGTACCTACTCCTGCTCCGGCGGCATCAGTGAAGATTTGTTTCAGAAGATCATCGCCGGTGCCGCGCTCGATGCCGGTGTGGATGCGCAGATCGTGCGCCATTTGCACGCGAGTGCAGACCATCCTGTATTGCTGAGTTTCCCGGAGGGAGCCTATTTGAAAGGGTTGGTGTTGAGGGTAGGGTAGCCCAAGTCACTTTTTGGCAAACTGACTCGGCGGCTAATGAACAATCTGGAGGCTACCTCTAAAAAGTCAAAATCCTAAGCTAGGCAAGGCGCGAGCAAAAAATTGCGACGCCGCATATGTTTGATATGTAAGGAGTAATTTTTTGAGAGCAACGCAGCATCGCGACGAAAATTGGATTTTTAGAGATGCCCTATATCCGCTACGGCATCCGTGGCTTGGGTGTACCTCCCTGGCGAACGGAAGAGCGGAGCGCACGCAGCACATTATCGATGGTGCGCAACTGCATCTTGCGCACTGCCGATGGCGGACTTTTCTCGTCCGGTATTTCAGTCCCGTAACCGGGCTTGTCAATAATCACACTGCCAAACTCGTTGGAAACAACGATGGAAGTTTCCTTGCCCTTTTCCTCAGGCTCGAGCAGCACAATCTTGGCCGAGGCATCCACGGTTACCCCGTCGTCGTTTACCTGCCGTTCTGTAACTTCCCCCTCAACCTGTGTGCCGCGTATGCCGATAGTGGCGACCGTGGTACTTACTGTCATATCACGACCCCTGGATTTAGCGATCAGCCCGGAGACAAAACGGAAAGCTCCCTTGATAATTCGGGAATGAAATGCACCGCCCTCTGCGCCATGCTGGTAACTGAATTTGTCTACTGAAAATTCTGATTGCGGGCCGATGTCGAAGCGCGACCCATCGGCAAAGCGAATATTCAAACTGGTATCCTTGCCGGTACTGATATTGTCCCCGGAATAAATTGCATCGCCCATGGCAAGTTTGCGCGAGATGCCGTCTGTCGCGCGCGCCTGGGTGATACCCAGCCCCCTGAGTTGCGCAACCTCTCCGGCGGCAGGCGCGGCCGCTTGAAGCGTGGCGGGTAATAAAAACAAGCTGGATAAAAATAGTACTCTCGTGATAGCACTGAATTTCATTTTCTATACCTCCTGTAAAAATTCACAATCGTAGAAAAACATTTAATCCAGGTAAGTCATGAGCAAAAATTTTCGTCATTCCGGTGCAGGCCGGAATCCAGCAAGATAAAACACTCCGCGAAGCGGACAAAACCAAGAGAGAGAATGTCCCACTACGTGGGGGTTGGTTAATCAACTGGATTCCGGCCTGCACCAAAGGTAGGCAATCCACTATCTGCCAAAGCAGATGTGGAATTGACACCGCCGGAATGACGGGTTCATGCTTCCCTCAGCCTTTCTTCTGCATCCCCTTGCGCATGCGCTCAAAATTTTCACTCAGGTTGCTGCTACTGCTGGGCAAAAAGACACTGCCCTTGGCGGGTATATATCGAGCACCCACCTGATGTTGTGCAATCTTAACACGCGACAACCTCACCATAGCCTGCCCCTTCAAATCGAGTCTGACGGGCTTGCCGACATTCTTTCCATCAAGTGTGAACTGAATCAATCCAGTCGGCGTACCGTTAATTGCAACCGCTTTAACCTGATCATCCTTGTCGCTAGTCACTACCCCCCCACCCGATGCGTGTCGCACCACGGTGGCGGTAAAGGTCATGGCCTCATCCGGCCTGTCATCCCCCTGCTCGCCACGCACCACAACCGCAGTTAACCCGGCGCGTAACCTCTGCTCCAGCAAATAGGTTTTTGCAAAGCCGGGATGTCCGGTAACCATCACGTCGAATATGCAATTGGCCCGGTTGCGCTTATCTACAACCGCGCGGCAAAGCTGCTGGGCGATTTTCCGCCCGAGCGGCTTGGTCACCTTCCCGCCCTGCGGAATGACGTAAGGCGGTTTTTCCAATGGCTATTGGGCGAAGGCAAAGGTCTTGGTTGATGTGCCCCGTGCGTAATCGAACAGGCTTGTTTTATTATTCACGCGCCACGAATCGGCGAATGTTACATACAAATCAACATAGCGATCATGCATCGCAACCGGTCTGGCGCCCAGCGATGACCCATCCGCAAGCCTGGGCAACCAGCTACCCTTAGTGCGGGCACCCATGATGCCATCGTAAGCAGATGTGTGGTAGATGTTGATATTCAAATACCACACGCTATGCGAACCCCACCAGCCCGGTGTCACCACCATCGTCGTTCCATCCGGGAAATCCACCTGCATTGCACCGCTGGTTATGGGAACGATGCGTCCGCCCGCGCCAAGATTGATCCCGTTCGCAGGCAACGTCGTCGGCACACCATCAATGAGTAACTTCAGGCCAGCGGCAGCGGGGCTGCCATTGATATCCGGCTGCAAAGTCACGCGGTGATTGCCCACGCGCGCCGCCACAGCAGTATTGATACTCGGCCCCACCGTCAACCCTGAATAGCTATCCGCAAAAGCGGCGGCAGTGGACACAGGACTCTGGCGCGCCTGTATCTCCATGCCATTGTCCCCGCGCAAAACAACAAACTCGCCTGCGGCCTGGAAGTCATAGTGCAACCCGTCAACGGTGGTGAGGTGCGGATCATCCACGGCGACTGCATCGCTGCCGCTGCAAAGCGTTACGTCGGGGGGAGCGGGCAGGAGAACGCTCGTGAAAGTCACGCATAAACCCATATATTTTCCGACGTCGCCAGGATTCTGCAAGGTGTAGGTGGGGCTGTTTACACCAACCGGAGTACCCCCATTGCTGAGGGGAGATTGTTCCGCAGCCACTGATAGGTGGTGATAGTCCAGGAATCTGGATTAGAAATGAATGTGGTGGTGTCGGCGGTGAGTTGCGGTGGCGGCACCGTTACATTTCTTATGCCGCTGATGGCAGGTTGTCCAGTCGGCACCTCATTCACATTGTTCACAGTGATTGCAAACACCTGATCCGTGAACGAAGTGTCCGCCGACGTTGCCCGCACGGTGATGTTGTGGGAGGCGGCGGCTTCGCGGTCGAGCAGTGTTCCGTTGGCGACGGTCACCACGCCAGTTGCGGGGGCAATGGCGAAGCACATGTCCAAAAGTATAGCCACCCTAAATAAGGTTAAGTAAGTGCCATTCGTTCTTGCACCCTTTAGCCGAGATTTTCCATTAGGAAATTCAACTGGCTTCCCCCTTT
>JANPNS010000429.1:0-1575 GCA_031427575.1 Gallionellaceae bacterium | reverse complement strand
CAAACTTGCGCAGGATGCGCCACCGGTGAAGCCTGCGCCGCATCCTGTTGTGCTGAGCATCGAATGGATGACGGTCGCCGTGGTTTATCTCGGCGTAGCGCTGATGTTTTCCGGCTTGCGCCCGGATCTGATGCTGAAACTCCAGGAGCCGTGGTTCGCTGCCGAGATCGCAGCGCTTGCCGGCATCTTCGTCGCCACCTGCTTGAGTGCCGCGTTGCTGTCGTTTCCGGATTTGCACCAGATGCGCCGTGTAGTGTTTTCCCCGGTAAAGATGTTCACGCTGTTTGCTCAGCTCATATTTTTCGCCTGGCACGCCGACAATCCGCCTGCGCCGCTACCTGTGCACAGCTTTCAATGCGCCATCAGCATCACTTTGCTCGCGGTGGTGCCGGCGGTATGGATATTCTATGTGATGCGCAAATTCGCCAGCACCTATCCTTATTGGGCGGGCAGCATCGCGCTGCTTTCCGCTTTCAGTATCGGCGCGTTGTGGCTAAGGCTTTATGAGCAGACCGACTCCATCGCGCATGTCATCGAGTGGCATTACCTGCCCATGATATTCGTCGGCTTGGCCGGCATGTGGCTGGGAAAAGTCATTCTGAAATGGTGAGAAGCGATTTTCCGTATCCGGGATACGTATCCGTGGCTTGGCGCGGCGCTCACCGCATTGATCGCAGGGATCAATGGCGGTCAGCACACCGGAAGCATTACTGAGATGCGGACGGCTACTTTTTCTTATCAGCGGGGCAAAGGCTCTTGTATGCGGAGAAACAGATGATCGCTGCGCCTGCGATGAACACGATCAGGAAAAAGTGATTTGCGGCAAAGGATTTTCCAAAAGACAGGATCAGCCCTTTGATCCCGCCGACAACCATGGCGACTGCAAATATCAACTCGGCTATCGCGGCATTCGAGGCGGATACCGAAGGCAGCTTGAACGTTTCAAAAAACAGTATGGCCAATGCCATCCACAGGAACATTGTTGCCGATTCGCCCAGGAGCGCTCCCTGCAGCAATGCGAATGCCGCAAATACCAGCCCCAGCCCGACGCGAATCAGATTCTCTGCACTACCAAAGTCTACTTTTGCCATGATCCCTCCTGAAAAATATCTTACGTTTGACCCGCCAATACTCTAGCAGATAACAAGCTGCGCATTGCAAAAATCGGTATGTTGCTGCTGGAGAAATTGCGCAAGGCGGTGTTGTGTAGTCCGAAAGTTTAGTGCCGCGCCATGCGCAAGTTTGGGCAGCAGCCAATAAATTGGCTGGCGCAAATACATCTCCGTCATTCCGGTCGGCGCCGGAATGACGGCATATTTTAAGTTACCCGAACTTTGCGGTAAGCTACGCCCTTTCCGATTCAGTACAAGAGATACAACGAAAAATGGCCCAATACGTAATGTCCATGCTCCGCGTGAGCAAGATCGTTCCCCCGAAGCGTCAGATCATCAAGGACATCTCCCTCAGTTTCTTCCCCGGCGCGAAGATCGGACTGCTCGGCCTGAACGGATCGGGTAAATCCACCGTGCTGCGTATCATGGCGGGCGCGGACAAGGAATACGACGGCGAGGTGCA
>JANPNS010000428.1:0-5340 GCA_031427575.1 Gallionellaceae bacterium | reverse complement strand
ACTGCTACAAGATTTGAATCTGCAGTTGTAGAGGCAACTATAGATTTTGAACTAGTTAGTGTAGGAGCACTTCCTATGGTATAAGTTGGTAATGCATTTTCTTTAGTACATGCTAACATGGTTGTGCTGACAATTACAAAGCAGGGGGGCTATCGGCTGTTCGGCTGGCGCAGCGATGCGACACATTTCCGGGAGATCGACGTGTTGCTGCATCCAGCGAAAGCCGAACCTTACGGTATGGTCATTTCCGAAGCAATGGCGGCGCGCGTGCCGGTCGTCGTGTCGGACGCCTGCGGTGCGGCGGCACAGGTGAATATCGAAGCGGGCGAGGTCGTGCCGCTGGATGCGCCACTACAGCAATGGGTAGCGGCAGTCGCGAGACAACTGGATCGAACAGATGCGCCGCCAGAATTCGTGCGCGGATGGGACGCAGTCGCGCGGGAGTATGAGACAATTTACCAGCGCCTAACTTAAAGGAGTGGTATGGAAAAAATCCTTGGAATGGACTTAAGCAAAAAACATTTTAGCCTCGCCTGATGAATTTATACCGGAGCAGAATGAACGCCCTTACCCAAGCTCTCGGAGTGCTGGGGGTGTTTGTGCTCATTTTCCCGACGGCGCTGGTCAATGCCTTCTTGTTTCTGCTACTGTTAAGCTATTTTATTTCCGGAAATTATGCCGATAAATGGCAACGTATCCGGACAAACCCGGTTGCTCTGGCATCTCTCTGGTTATTTGGCTCGTTCATAGCTGGCGTGATTTACACATCGGCCAGTTTTATCGAAGCGCTGGGCACGCTGAATTCGTATCGCGAGCTGTGGCTCTTGCCGATAGCCATTTCCATTTTTAATCAGGAAAATTGGCGGCAGCGAGCGTATTACGCATTTCTTGCCGCTATTGGTGTCGCAGTGTTGGTCTCTTTCAGCATGCGCCTGGGCTGGCTACCCCCCGGCAAAATTGATCAGGAATGGGTGCCCTTCAAGGCGCGTATTGCCTATGGTTTTTTTCTTGCGTTTGCCATTTACCTGATGCTGCATCACGCCATGTGGGCGGAGACGCTCAAGAGACGTATCTGGTGGCTGGTTTTTGCCGCGCTTTCAAGTTTTAATTTGTTGTTTTTAGTGTCGGGCAGAACCGGCCACGTCATATTCGTCGTATTGCTTGCGCTGCTGCTTTTTCAGTATCGTGAGTGGGCCAAAAAATATTGGCTTGCGATTCTTCTTGTGCTCTCAGTGCTTGCTGTCACCACCATCCTGACTTCGCCGGCTATCAAAAGCCGATCTGCCGATATTGAACTAGCCGCGACCAATCTGGAGAATTCTTCCATTGGGCAGCGGCTGATTTTCTGGAAAACAAGTTTGCGTATTATTGCCGATCATCCGTTGCTGGGTGGTGGAACGGGTAGTTTCCCCCGGGAATTTGCCAAGCATACATACGACCATCCGGGTTTTTATGCAAACAATCCGCACAATGAATACTTGATGATTGCCAGTCAATTAGGATTGGTTGGCCTGACCCTTTTTCTCTGGCTGCTGTATCGCATGCTCAGGTATTCAAAAAAATTGCAGCGCCCCTACGACTACGCGGCACAGGGGCTGGTGGTGGCAATGGCAGTTGGATGTCTCTTCAATTCTTTCTTGCGTGACCACGGCGAGGGACATTTCTTTGCAATTTATGCGGGGATGCTCTTTTCTTCCTTCATGCCTCATCGGGCAGCTGGCTAATGACCATCTATGCCATAGGCGACATTCAGGGATGCTGCACCGAGCTTGAGCAAATGCTTGAGCTGATTCGCTTCGACACGGTGACGGATAAATTGTGGCTGGTGGGAGACCTGGTTAACCGCGGACCTGACTCCCTGGGCGTGCTGCGCTTGGTGAAATCGCTGGGAAATACCGCCATCACCGTGCTGGGCAACCACGACCTGCATTTACTGGCGGTGGCAGAAGGCGTGGCCGAACTGCACCGCGACGATACCCTGCGAGAGATTTTGGACGCACCGGATAGCGACGAATTGCTGGACTGGCTACGAACGCAGCGCATGCTATATGTGGAGGACGACTTCGTGCTGGTACACGCGGGGTTGTTGCCTAGCTGGAGTGTGGATCAGGCACAACAACTGGCACATGAAGTCGAAGCCGCCTTGCGTGGCAATCGCCACCATGACTATCTTGCCCATATGTATGGCAACCATCCCGACCATTGGCGCGACGATCTTGGCGGTTACTCGCGCTTGCGCGTTATCACCAATGCTTTTACCCGCATGCGTATCTGTACCTTGCAAGGCGAGATGGAGTTCAAGTTCAAGGCGGAAGTGCAGGAAGTGCCTGCAGGGTACTTGCCGTGGTTCGAAGTGCCGGGGCGCGCCAGCGCCAATGCCACCGTGGTGTGCGGGCACTGGTCAGCATTGGGGCTGAAAGTCACCCCCAGCGTCATAGCGCTGGACACCGGCTGCTTGTGGGGCGGGGCGCTTTCTGCAATACGACTCGAGGATAGGGAGGCGTTCCAAGTGCAGTGTATTACCAAGCCGGTGGCGAAGCCATGGCAATAGGGAATTAAAAATTCATCAAGCCAAGACGCGCCATATCAGATTATGCTGTTTTTGAGGTAAAAATAAAATGACAGAAACTCAAACTACGATCTACATAAAGTTTTTTTCAGCGGTAGATGGCAACAGTAGCAATGCGCTAATGCATTTGGTTGATCAATATGTCAATCAGAAATATCAGAAGATTGTGCTTCTCATATCTTCACCCGGGGGATCTGTTTTTCATGGATTATCAATTTTCAACTACCTCTCTGGCATACCTGTGGAAGTAGAAACGCACAATTTTGGAAGCGTTGATTCGATTGGGGTTACCATCTTTTCTGCAGGGAAGAAGAGGTACTCAGTCCCTGATGCGAGGTTCTTGCTGCATCCTGTTTCTGCAAATCTGCAAGCTATCATCGAAGAAAATAAGCTTGAAGAGATAATCAAAGGTATCAGAATAGATCAAAACAATATTGCTGCCTCCATCGCAAAGGCGACTGGCAAAACCGAGAATGAAATTGTCCATGCAATTTCTAGCCGAACAACTCTTAGCCCAAAGGAGGCAATGGAATTCGGGTTGGTTCACGAAATTCGGAGCAGCCTATTTCCCGCAGGTGCTCAAGTTGTGTCAATTAACCAGTCATAGCCGAACAGGCTATTATTGCGAGCAATTTATTAGCCAGGGTTTCCCAGCAACCGACGCATCATCCCCTCCGCCTGCCGCGCATATCCGCCGCCGAACAGGTTGGCATGGTTGAGGATGTGATACAGGTTATACAAAATCTTGCGCGTCGCATAGCCCGCATCCAGCGGCCACACGGTGTGGTAGGCGGCGTAAAACGATTGGTCAAAGCCGCCGAATAACTCGGTCATTGCCAGGTCAGCTTCGCGGTCACCGTAATAAGGCGCGGGGTCAAACAGTACTGGCGTGCCGTCCGCTGTATAGGAATGATTGCCGCCCCATAAATCGCCATGCAATAACGAAGGCACGGGATGGTAACCAACAAAAAATTCCGGCAGTCTTTGCATGAGCTGCTGTCCCATCTTTTGCAGCTCACCACCATAACCGTTGCGTGCAGCCAGATCGAGCTGGAATCCTAGACGCTGTTCACACCAGAAAGTGGGCCAGTCAGTTGTCCATGCATTCGGCTGCGAAGTTGCACCAATAAAATTGTTGTGTGCGAAGCCGAATGGCGATGGCATACCTTCATTCTTTCCCCCTTGCAGGGGGACAGATAGGATGGGGGTAGAGGCGTAGGAAGGCAAAATTTCTACCCCCTCCCTGACCCCCCCCCTGCAAGGGGGAGGGGAAGAAGAAGTTATTGTTGGCACATGATTTGGATATACATTTGCCGAAGACGTAGAACATCGATGCAGTGCGGCGAGTTGCTGGCCGAGCAGGCGTGCATTGCCGCTGCCTGCTAAATCAAGATACTCCAGCACCAGAAATGCGTGTTCGTCTGATGTGCCTTGGGCGATGGGTTGCGGCACGCGCACGGTGTGGGTCGCGGCGATGGCTATCAATCCCGCGCTTTCCGCTGCGAACATCGGCAATTTGGCCGCGTCGTTGAGTTTGACGAAGTAGTGTGTGCCGTTGCGGCTATTGATGTGCCAAGCCTGGTTGATGCAGCCGCCGGTGAGCGGCATGGCCTCGGCCATTTCAAAACGGGTTTGGGTTGCTTGGTTGATGCTTGCTATGATGATGTTCCAGTTAATCACGACAAGCTGAATTACAAATTGATGGAATAAGCGAAATGCTTTTGAAACAACGAGGCCAGTTCATCGCGTGTCGGCCTGTGGTTCTGAGCGCCTCGGCTGGCGATCTTGAGCGCGCCCAGCAATGACGCAAGGCGTCCGGTGGACTCCCAATCCCAGCCTAGTTGTATGCCATGCAGCAAACCGGCGCGGTAAGCATCGCCACAGCCGGTGGGGTCGAGTAATGCCTCCGGTTTAGGCGTGGGGATACTGATCTCCTTGCCACCGGAAAAAATGATCGAGCCCAGCGCACCCAGCGTGATAATGAAGGCGCGCTTGCTTTTAGCCAGTTCGGCTATGGTTTTGCCGGTCTTGTTTTGCAACAGCTTGGCTTCGTAATCGTTCACGGTAATGTAATCGGCTTGCCCGACCAGCCGCAGCAATTCTTCTCCGTTGAACATCGGCATGCCCTGACCCGGATCGAATACGAAAGGGATGCCTGCCGCATGAAATTCCTGGGCATGTTGCAACATGCCGCTGCGCCCGTCGGGCGCGACGATGCCGAGCGTGACTTCTTTCGCCTCGTGTACGTGCAGCTTTTCCGAAAAATTCATCGCGCCGGGATGAAAGGCTGTGATCTGGTTGTCATCCAGATCCGTGGTAATAAATGCCTGGCCGGTGAAACTGTCCGGCACGTGATGAATGTGCTGGCGCGACAAGCCCAGCTTGTCCATGTGTGCCGCGTAGGGTGCGAAATCGTCGCCAACCGTGGCCATGATCAACGGGTGGCCCCCAAGCAGATTCAGGTTATAGGCGATATTGCCGGCACAGCCGCCAAATTCACGGCGCATTTCCGGGACCAGAAAAGCGACGTTCAAAATATGTATCTGCTCGGGCAGAATGTGCTTCTTGAATTGGTCCTGAAACACCATGATGGTGTCATAGGCCAGCGAACCGCAGATGAGCGTGTGCATTTGAATAGCTTGGGTTGAATTAGAAGAGAACGAATTATAGCAGCCGACCACTACTCTGTTTTAACCTAGAAACCGTAGTTGGACAGGGTAAGTGGTGCGTTTATTTGCCTGTCCAGCAAGGCGCGACGAAGCGGAATAGTC
>JANPNS010000427.1:0-4366 GCA_031427575.1 Gallionellaceae bacterium | reverse complement strand
GCGCGAAATGTATGGCTACGAGTACAAGGTAGATGGCATGCGTATTTATATCCAGCCGATCTCGATGCAAACGCGGATTTTCCAGGTCAGCTACCTGACCGGCCAGCGCTTGGGGTCCTCCTCGCTACGGGTTACTTCCGGCTCGGTGTCCGATAGTACTCCCGGCTCTTCCACGGGCACTTCAACCACCACGCCCACGACCGGAACGCGGGCGGTGGACAGCAGCAAGGTCAGCATGACTTCCAATTCGGATTTCTGGGAAGAATTAAGCAGATCGCTGACCGCCATTGTCGGAAACGATCCAGGCCGCAGCGTGGTGATCAGCCCGATGTCGGGAGTTATCGTCGTGCGCGCGATGCCGGACGAACTGAAAAATGTTGCGGCCTACCTCAAGGCCTCGCAAATTTCAATTGAACGGCAAGTCATCCTGGAGGCAAAAATTGTAGAAGTACAACTGAATGACAGTTTCCAGTCTGGCATAAACTGGGGTGCATTCAAAAATAACCCCAACAGCCGTACATCAGTCGGAATGCTCTCCCCCGGCGCTTCTCTTGCCACGGTGGGATCCATGACCGATGGATTGATCACCGCCACTCCCGGCAGCAGTCTGTCCTTGGGCTCCACCGCGACCGGCGCATTATTCGGCCTGGCATTCCAAACCAGTAATTTTGCCGCGCTGCTGAATTTTCTGGAGTCGCAGGGTAATGTTCATGTTCTCTCCAGTCCGCGCATTGCGACCTTGAATAATCAGAAGGCGGTATTGAAAGTCGGCACCGATGATTTCTTCGTGACCAATGTATCCACCACTACCACCGGTAGCACATCCAGCACCGCGATTACCTCACCAACCGTGACCTTACAACCCTTCTTTTCTGGCATTGCGCTGGATGTGACGCCGCGCATAGATGAAAACAATGACATCATTCTGCACGTGCACCCCTCAGTCAGCCTGGTCAGCACAGTGAACAGGATTGTTGATTTGGGCGGCACTGTCGGCCGTCTGAATTTGCCGCTGGCCTCCAGCTCCATCTCCGAAACAGACAGTATCGTGCGCGCCCGCGATGGCCAGATCGTGGCGATTGGCGGGCTGATGCGCCAGGCCACCTTCGAAGATGAATCCGGTTTGCCGGGTTTAGCCAAACGTTTCTTTGGGCAGACCAGTAAGCGCACCGAGAAGCGCGAGCTGGTGATCCTGATCAAGCCTACGGTAGTGGACAGCGACAAGGACTGGTCGGATGACATCACCCGTAGCCGCGACCGCATGAACAGTCTGATGGATTCGGCGGACACCAAAAAATGAAATTCGCCGTGCTGCAAGATTCATGTACCTGACGCATTTTGGGCTGCGTGAATTTCCTTTCGGCCTGACTCCCGACACCAGCTTTTTCTTTGCCTGCTCCAACTATCAGGAAGCGCTCAATACTTTATTAGTAGCGGCACGCAATGGAGAGGGTTTTATCAAGATAGTGGGTGAGGTCGGCAACGGCAAGACGCTGCTGTGCCGCAAATTTCTGGCCACACTCGGCAATGGCGAAAGCGGTGCCACCACAGCCATCGGCACACAGGATGCCAATGCTGCCGGACGCGCCTCTGCCAAATTTGTCACCGCCTATATTCCCAATCCCTATCTCGAACCGCGCAGCCTGCTGCTGGCGCTGGCCGACGAGTTTCGCATCACGCTCGATAAGGATGTTGATCAGCACCAGATGCTCAAGGGCTTGACCCTTGCGTTGTTAAATTTTGCCCGCGAAGGCAAGCGTGTGCTGGTGTGCCTGGATGAGGCGCAAGCCATGCCGCTGGAAAGCCTGGAAGTGCTGCGTCTGCTGACCAATCTGGAAACCGAAAAGCGCAAGTTAATGCAGGTGGTGCTGTTCGGCCAGCCGGAGCTGGACGAGCGCCTGAAACACAATTCGGTGCGCCAATTGCGGCAGCGCATCAGCTTTCAGTATGACTTGAAAGGGTTGCGCAAGGACGAGCTGGATCGCTACCTGCGCCACCGGCTGGCAGTGGCCGGCTTCGGGGTCGAGACGCTGTTCAGCGGCCGCGCCACCGCAATGCTGCACCGGGTAACCCACGGCACCCCGCGGCTGGTCAATATCATCGCGCACAAATCCTTGTTGCTGGCCTATGGTGAGGGGCGGCACCAAGTGCTGGCGCACCATGTGCGCAGTGCTGCCGCCGACACACCGGAAGCGCGGCGCGACTGGCAGGTGTGGGGCTGGGGCATCACTGCGTTGACACTGTCCCTGGCCGGCATGGGCTGGATGCTGTTGCGGTGAGGGAGTTGCTGAAAATCCAGATTTTAGTTGCGGCTAACCTAAAGATTACCCTGCACAGCAACTTCGTTGTATCCCAACTGATGGAACAACTAGCCATTCCACTAAGCCGCCAAAAAACGGCAACTAAGTGGCTGATTATGCTGCGTTGCGGAAAAAATTCCTTGCTTACATATAACTCATATGCGGCGCTGCGAAATTTTCTCCGCGCCTTGCTGACGACTCCGCACGGGCTGCTTTTGCCCGTAGCGGATCGGCGTCCCCTTTTGGGGCATTTGGGTGAACTCTGAATTTTTATAGATTGCCATGAGGACACCTCTAAAAATCCAACTTTCGTCGCCATACTGCGTTGCTCACAAAAAATTATTCCTTACATATCAAACATATGCTGCGTCACAATTTTTTGTTCGCGCCTTGTCTGGCTTAGAAATTTGAATTTTTAGAGGTGTCCATGAGTGTAATTAATCAAGTATTGAGCGATCTGGAAAAGCGCGGCGCGGCTGGGCTACCGGGCGATACCGTTATTCGTGCGGTGCCAGTGCGGCACAAGCGGCGCGCGTTGTGGCTGATCATGGCCGGGGGCGTAGTGACTATCGCGGCAGTGGGACTGTGGGGAAACAGGGGAGAAATGGTTGCCACGCCGCCACTCACGCCGCCCGCACCTATCCACAAAATTACCGCGCAAGAAAACCCTGCGCCAGCCGAGCTTCCTGCCCCGCCTGGGATTACTGCTGCGGAGCCATCCACAGCCGCAAGCAAAAAGTCCGCTGCACCGGCTATGCGCCTGAGTTTCGAGTTGAGCTCAATTCCGCTGCCCTCGAATCTGCACGCGCAATCACAGCCGACGAAACATAACGCGAGCACAGCACAAAAGAGCGCAGCAAAACCGGCCAAACCGGCCAAACCTGCCAGAGAAAAACTTCCGGCCAGAGAAAAACCGCCGGTCAATGCCGACAAGCAGATCAAGCAGTTCAGTGCGCAACAGATACTGGACAATGAATTTCGCAGAGCGACCACGCTGGTGCAGCAGGGTCGCAGCAATGAAGCATATGCCGCCTATGAAGCAATGCTGCAGCGCGATGCTGGTTACGATGGCGCGCGCCAGGCCATGATAGCGATACTGCTGGATAGCAAACGCAATGTCGATGCCGAGCATTTATTGCAAGATGGCCTGCAACACAATGTCAAACACAGCGGCTTTGCCATGCTGCTGGCGCGCTTGCAAGTTGAACGTGGTGCATTGCCGGATGCTGTGGAAACCCTGCGCAAGACTTTACCCTACGCTGATCGACAGGCCGAATATCAAGCCTTTGTCGCGGCATTGCTGCAACGCCAGAACAACCACCAGGAGGCAATTGAACATTATAAAGTTGCCGTGCAGCTTGCGCCGCATTCAGGTGTCTGGCTGATGGGAATGGGTATTTCTTTGCACGCGCTACAACACAATGAAGAGGCGCGCGATGTATTCAAGCGCGCCATCGAGACAGGGTCGCTGAGTGTGGAACTGCAGGCATTTGTTGCGCAGCGCTTGAAGGAATTGGGGTAATTCCATTTTCAAATTAACCTAAAAACCGCAGTTGGCATGCTTCGACTTCGCGGCAAACCCCGCCGCTACGCTCAGCACGAACGGAAACATGGACTCTCACCCGATGGGTGACACGCCGTTCGCCCTGATAACCAGCCTGCGTGTGTTGTTGGGGCTTTAGCCCCTTATTCCATTTTTCGTTAGAAACAGCATTAATCCTAGAAAAAGCAGTTGGCCACAGAGAACACAGAGTTCACAGAGAAAAACAATGGGTTGTCGCTAATGACTCCCCCACCCATTGGGTGAACATTAAAAATGTGTAAAGCCCGCATCATCTCTGTGTCCTCTGTGTCCTCTGTGATCTCTGTGGCTTGAACTGCGGTTTTTAGGTTAATTTTGCATTGCTATGCAGGTTGGTAAAACTGGAGACACCCGTGTAGGAGCCCGATTTATCGGGCGATTTATTTTTGTCGCGCAATAAATTGCGCTCCTACATTCCATAGAATTATGGTCGTCTTTAATGCAAAATGGAATTACAACCACGGCGGTGTCAATTCCGCCCAAC
>JANPNS010000426.1:0-3211 GCA_031427575.1 Gallionellaceae bacterium | reverse complement strand
GTGTCGATTTCGATTTTGTCGCCAATTTCGCAGAATGCAGCTACCGGCAGTTCCATGCCTGAACCAATCTTGGCTGGCTTCATTACCTTGCCTGATGTGTCGCCGCGCGCGGCAGGTTCCGTGTAGACAATTTCGCGCACTACGGTATTGGGCAAATCCACTGAAATGGCCTTTTCGTTATAAAACACCATTTCGCACGGCATGCCGTCTTCCAGATAATTAATCGAATCACCCAGATTTTCTTTTTCTACTTCATACTGGTTGTATTCGGCGTCCATGAATACATACATCGGGTCGGAAAAATAGGAATAGGTCGCTTCCTTGCGATCCAGCAGGACCATTTCAAATTTGTCGTCAGCCCGGTAGATTGCCTCGCCCGGAGAATCGGTCAACAAATTCTTGAATTTCATTTTTACCACCGAGCCATTACGGCCGGAACGGGTGTATTCGGCCTTTAATACCACCATGGGATCGGTGCCGACCATGACGACGTTACCTGCACGGAGTTCTTGAGCTATTTTCATGTCTGTCTGCCTTACATCTAAATTTAATCAGGAGTCGCGTATTCTATCAATTTTCTGATAAAAATTCAGCACATTCACAGCGAGGCTGTTGCCTGATAATTGCTGCGCCCACGCTTGGGCGTGCTGCCGCAACACAGGCTCGTATGCCAAAATATCGCTCCATAACGGCGCTGAACCGGGACTTTCCCCGGTATTCCACCATTCCCACCAGGCACGCAACACCCGTGCCTCGTCCGGCGGCAACCCGGAGCAGTATATATCCATAAAGGCGCGAAGTTTTTTCAAATGCACCTGGTCATGCTGCGGGTAGATGTGCCAAATAAAAGGCCGTGCAGCCCATTGCACGCGCACGAAAGAATCTTCGCCACGCACAAAATTGATGTCGCATGCCCAAAGCAATTCGTCATACCGTGGCTGTTCCATAAACGGCAGCACGCGCACTTGCAGCTTGCCCCGTTTGTATACCTCACCCGGCACAGCGTGAGCCAACCCAAAAAATTCTGTTACCTGTGGCAGCACACGGCCTTCAGGCACCAGGCAAAGTATGGGGGTACTGCTCTCTGACCAGGCGGCAAGTAATGATGGCAACGCGGGATTTTCATAACAGAACAAGGACACGCGCACTTCACCCGCTTGGGATGGCGGCACACCTAGTGTGCGCCAGAAAGCAGCGATGGTCTGAGGATCGCGCTGAAAAGCAGTGCGACGTGCCATAAGATCGCCTTCCAGGAGCAAACCGCCCGTGTCCGGGGTAAATCCGGGAAAGAAAAAATATTTGGTCAATGGCAGAGAGGGATGTGGCGACGGCAGGCCGTGGCAACCTGCCACCCAATCTTCTGCGCTCAAATATTCCAGATTGATCCAAACCGGTTGGTGTACTTGCGCTGCCATCGCCGCCACATAGCGCTGTGGCAATTCACAAGCAAAGGCCTCAATGACCAGCTGCGCGGGTTCTACTTGGGGGAAAGAATCCAGCCATTGTCTGATTTCCACGCCTTGGCAAACCTGCTGCTCCTTTGTTGCATCCACCTCCGGACAGAGCCTGTGAAAACTGCTCAGATCGTCCACCCACAGCCGTACCTCAACGCCATGCTCATGCGCCAGTTTCCGCGCTAGGCGCCAGCTCACGCCGATGTCGCCGTAGTTGTCCACTACAGTGCAGAAAATGTCGCAATGGATTTTTATTTTTTGCATTCCAAACCGTACCGTTAATTCAGCATCAATGTAGGAGCGGGCCATGGCCTCACTGCATCGTTCCCACGCTCCGCGTGGGAACGCCAGCCGTGCCGCTCCAGCGGTACGAGACACGGAGCGTCCCCTGATGCATTCCCACGGAGACCGTGGGAACGATACCCAAAAAATGCTTGCCCTCGGACAGAGTATCTACAAGCCATCATCATTCTGCACGCAACGCCTCCACCGCATCCAGCCTTGCCGCGCGTCGTGCCGGTATTACGCCCGCTGCCAAACCAATACAGATCGCGCTCAGTTCGGCCAGCACGGCAAACAGCCACGGCGTGCGCACCGGCAAAGCCGGAAGCAGCAGATGCAAAGTCTGCGCGATGCCTACACCCAATGCCAGCCCGGCCAAGCCACCCAGCGCGGAGAGCAATATCGCCTCGCCCAGAAACAGCATCAGCACCTGCCGCTCGCGTGCCCCCAAGGCGCGCAGCAAACCGATCTCGGCGGTGCGCTCGGTAACCGCCATGGTCATGATGGTCAGGATACCGACCCCACCCACCAACAGCGAAATCCCGCCCAGCGCGCCGACGGCAAAGGTGATCACATCCAGCACCGAGCCCAGCACTTCCAGCGCTTTTTCTTGCGGAGTGATGGTGAAATCTTCGCGCCCATGCCGTTCCTTGAGCAGTGCAGTAATGGCACTCACCATACTTTGTGAATCAGTGCTGGCTGTGTAGCTCACGTGGATATCGATCAACCCCACGCGATTGAATAACTCCATCGCGCGCGCAGCAGGAATGTAAACAGTGTCATCCAGATCAAGTCCCAGTACCTGACCTTTCGGCTCCATCACGCCGATCACTCGATAACGCTGACTGCCGACACGCAAATAACTGCCCAGCGGATTCTGCCCAGCAAACAATTCCTGATTCACTTTTGCGCCGAGCACGACCTGAGCGCGTGCCTGGCTGGGATCATCATCCGGCAAAAAATTGCCGGTCTGCACCTTCATGCTGAAGATGTTGGTCATTTCGTGGCCCACACCGGACACCATAGTGCGCCGAGTCTTGCCATTGGCGCGCACCTCGGCATTACCCTGCACGCCGGGGGTGACATACTCGACATTCGGCAAGCGGCGCAAGGCTTGCGCATCCTCGATGGAAAGCGGTCTGACCGAACCGAACATGCCGACATTTGCGCCATGTGTCTGGGTCTTGCCGGGCTGGATCTTGATCAGGTTGGTACCGAACTGGCTGAATTCAGCCAGCACGAATTGATGCAGTCCTTCGCCTATGGAGGTCAGTAAAATCACTGCCGTGATGCCGATGGCGATACCCAGCCCGGTCAGAAAGCTGCGCATCCGGTAGGCCAGGATGCTGGAGGTGGTGAGGCGGATCAGGTCGGGGAATAACATAGGCGCATCATTCCGGCATCCCCTCACTCCAAATCTCCCCCAGAGCGGGGGGGCGAAGAGTAATTCGTCCCCTCGCCCGCTTGCAGGAAAG
>JANPNS010000425.1:0-5873 GCA_031427575.1 Gallionellaceae bacterium | reverse complement strand
CTCTCCCCAGCCCTCCCCCGTCTCACCCGCAAGGGGTAGGTCGGTGGGTTCCCCGCCGCTTCGCGGCGACCCTACCGCACAGGGGGAGGGAGTAAGATTTTTTGACGGCTTGCTAATCACGTTGGCAGGCGATCATGTAGTTCACGTCGGCGTCTTTGCCCAATGAATATATTTTACTGAGCGGGTTGTAGCTCATGCCGCAGATATCGGCCACGCTTAACCCGGCATTGCGGCAGAACTGCGCCAGTTCGGAAGGCTTGATGAATTTTGCGTAATCGTGCGTGCCGCGCGGCAGCAGCCTGAGCAGGTATTCCGCCCCTATCACTGCGAACAGGTAAGACTTGGGGTTGCGGTTGAGGGTGGAAAAAAATACATGGCCGCCTGGCTTGACCAGTTGCGCACAGGCACGCACGGTGCTGGATGGATCGGGCACGTGTTCCAGCAACTCCATGCAGGTGACCACATCGTAGTGGCCGGGATGTTCGGCTGCCAGCTCTTCCACGGCAACTTTGCGGTAGCTCACCTGTTTGCCGCTCTCCAGCAGGTGCAGCTTGGCGACTTGCAGGGCTTTGTCGCCGAGATCAATGCCGGTGACGTGCGCCCCCAATGCGGCCATGCTTTCGGTCAGGATGCCGCCGCCGCAACCGACATCGAGCACGGTTTTGCCGGACAGCGGCACGGTGCAGTTGATGTAATTGAGGCGCAGCGGGTTGATATCATGCAGCGGTTTGAATTCGCTGTTGGCGTCCCACCAGCGATGGGCCAGCTGGCTGAATTTTTCCAGTTCAACCGGGTCGGCGTTGGTCACGGTTTCCTCTGCTGTCTGTTTTGCGCCAGCCGGAAATGTCGAGGGCGGTTCCGAAAATCGGGGACACATGTGTGAACTGCACCAGAGCATAGGCGGCTGTTGGCTGCATGTGGATGCAGATCATTTTGATGTTAATGGTAAGCAGGGCGCGCGCCAGTTTGTTCAGCCAAGCGTAGTACACCGGGTCTATGATGACCTGTTCGGCCAGGTCGTAATACAAGCGCGTGGCTTTGGCGTGCTGCAGGCGAGCAATAAGGCTTCGGATCAGAGTGCCTTGATCGTGAATGTTCAGACCGCGCGATGGTTCCAGCAGGTAATCTTCGCTGCCGATCTGGGTCAAGTGCAGCCCCGGGATAGTCATCAGTCAGCTTTATGGTTGACATGAATGCCCATGCGGCTAAACGCTTCTTTCAATCCATCGGACAGGCTGGCACGGGTGGTGACATCACTCAGGTCGATGTTCAGGCTGACCAGCGCGCGTGCAATTTCCGGTTGGATGCCGGTGATGATTGCATCCGAACCCATCAGCTGTACCGCCCGCACGATCTGGATCAGATGTTGGGAAACCATGGAATCGATATTTTTTACCCCGGTCAGATCCATCACCACGGCGGTAGCGTGATCCTTGGCAATACGATTGAGCAAGGCTTCCATGACCAGCATGGTGCGACTGGAATCAAGCGTGCCGATGATGGGCAGGGTGAGCACTCCGTCCCATATTTCAGAGATGGGGGTAGATGTTTCGCGCAGTTCGGCTTCCTGGGCGTGCAGGGCGCGCTCTTTTTCCTCGAGATAAGAGCGGAAAATGGCCATGATCAATTCATTGAATACGCCGGTAAGATATAGCAATATTGAGCGAGACTGGCTGAATGCAATACCGCTGTCTTTTTCCAAAGCATCAGACAAAGTGTGCTGCAGGAGTTGGGTGTAACGCACTACATCTTCTACATTACCTCCGCGCAAGAGTATTTTTTTCGACAGCCCTGAAAAAAATATTTCCAGCGCATGAAACTCCGGCGATCCTTTATTGGAGGGATCGTTTGATCCCAACAGCGCAGTCATCAGGATCAGGAATTCGTGGCTGAAATCAGCGACATCATCATGATCCAGCAGCCTGTTGTTGCCGCAAAAAAACTTTCGCCCCGGTTCTTCCAGCGCTGCAGAAATGTTGCCAATTTTCAGGTTGAATAATTCGGTCAGTTTTTCGCTGAGGGCATTCTGTTGCGTTGGTTTATTCTTTTGCGCCATGCTAACTCCCCTAATGGTTTTACTTACTTAAATGGTTGAAACAAAAATTGATTGGTCATCCGAAATTCTGCCCATGATATTCCCCAGCGTGTAGGCGATCAACTGCGGGGGCTGGTTGAACAATCCGGGAAAATTCACTATGTCCAGGTTGCGGCGGATGCCGTCACTGGCGGTTACAATCACGCAATTTTTGCCGAACTCGGCGCGGAACGGCGTTGTTGATCTATGTTCCCTGCCCAAAATGCCCGGCGCAAAGGCAATATTATATAGTTGTTCCCGGTCATACAGGTGGGCGTGCATGTCTCCCACACCAAGAAGTTGCACGGTATTCCGGGTCAGATCAATTTCTCCAATGATGGCGACCGCCCCGCGCGTGCCGACCAATTGCTGATCCACCGCTGCCAGAATCCCGTCCGGAACATCGTGTCGGGTCAAATGGACAGCAAGATTATCCGTGGCCGCCTGCGCTTTTTGGCCGTGCCCCAAGCCGTCGAGATGCAGCCAGTGCAGTTTTTTGCCGGCCTGGTGCAAATAGATACGGTCGCCGTTGTGGAAATTGTTGGAAAGCGAGTTGGAAAACAGGCCGATTTTAAATCCGGGCAATGCTTCCCTGGCGGTTACGCTCTTGTCGTTATCAACATGGAAGCGCGACAGAAAAATGGCTCCACTCCATTTTTTTTCGTGACCCGTGCTTTCTTGTTGGGTGTAGGTAAATGCTTCGTCACTCAAGCGGCGGATAGTGCCCAATCCTTTACCCAGTGTATTGGTTGTGGAATAACCATCTTTTTCGGCCAGATAAAGATTGGCGATGCCAGGGCCGTAATCCAGCGCCAGGATGTCCAGCACCGGTCCGGGCTGCTGCCACAACTGGAGCATGCCGCGTCCGTCAGCGTGCTTGATTTGGTTGCTGACCATTTCCGACGCGACCAAGAGCATGTTCTCCCTTTTGGGATCGGAAATGCCGAGACGTTGGGCGATCGCCGAAAGTTTCGAGCGCAGCAGGATGAGCGTGCTTTTGTTTTGTGCCGGGCTGTTATATAACAGTCTACAGTCTAATGTGCTGTCGAAAATTTTATCCACGGCTGGGGGGGGGTCTCATATGGGTACCCTGTGTTGCTGGTTGGGGCTCGTGTTGAGCTGGATGCGGACAGGGGAGGATGCGCTCGCCAGTAAATTCAACGAGGCGGTTACTGTCAGGCGGTGAATTTTTCGGGCAAGAATGAATGCAGTCGCTGCCGTCCGGCGATAAGCACAGGTCGACCATAATGCGGCCACGGCCCCGATGTTTTGCCTCGTACAATGCCTTGTCCGCACGGTGGATAAATTCTCCCAGGGTGAGGCCGTCCGGAGTGTTCGGGTTGATGTCGGTAATGCCGATGCTGACTTTGTTTTCCATCAGCTGCAGCACTTGCCTTGCCTTGTCGCAAGCGAGAGAGTAATCGGCAAATATTACTATGGCGAATTCGTCCCCGCCAAAGCGGAATGCGAAATCCACTTCCTCGCGGATGACGCTGCGCAAAATATCGGCCATCTTGTTGAGCACAGTGTCGCCGAACTGGTGGCCAAATTCATCATTGGTCGTTTTGAAATGGTCAATGTCGAGCAGCACAAGCGAGAGCGGTGAATTTTTCTGGCGCATGGCATGGTGGAATGCACGGCCAAGCTTTTCGTCGAAGGCGCGGCGGTTAAACAATCCGGTGAGCGGGTCGGTTTCGGCCTGGTGCATGGATTCGTGCAGTTCGATCTGGCGCTTTTTCAGGCTCCTTTGTAGTGCTTCCAGTTCCTTCTCGGTGCGTGAGCGGACTTCATCGAGGTGTCGTACCATTTCAGTGTTGCGTTGCAACAGGATAGTGGGGTCGGTCGATGCGGTTGAGTTCTGCAGATGGTATTGCAATTGCATAACCGTCTCTTGCAGCGGTAACTGAGTGAGGCTGGCGATAGTGGCGTGTTGTTCTCCCCACATAACCAGCAGCAGCCTGCCGTCCAGTAGCAGGCTGGCAGGCAAGGGGAAGCCGGTTGCGGCACCTGCGCTGCGCAATTTCTGCATCAGGTCGAGCGAGGCGGTGGATGCGGCGAAAATATTTCCGCCGAGTTTATTCACGCTTTCCAGAATAAAGCCAATAAAATTCTGCAGGTCGTATTCAATCGCCAAATTTTGTTGCAGCAACTTTACGGGTTCCAAGGTGCTCATACCTCACTGTTACCTAGTCATTCCCCGTGTCTTGCCACGGCCTGCATTCACCCCTTTGTCGACCAAGGGCGGGCTCATCCATGCCGCTCCGACATAGAGCCCCTAAACCTTGCCGCAGAGTCGCTTAAATTGCTATCAATTTATCATTATGCCTTGTTTATATAAAATTAAACAGACTGAGCCTTGTCCAATGACAAATGAGCCTGAACGAAGGGACGTGTTTCCACCGTGAGATGAGCCTGGAGGAGCGGAAGTTGGGATCATGGAGGCATGATCGTGACTTTACATACTCAGGGATTACAAACATTGGCACAGGTGCGAGCCTTCGTGTCGGGCAGCGAGCCCCTCTCGTTTACGCTGGAGGATCGCACCTGCGCCCATGACTGGATGGCCTGCACGCTCAGGCAGTTCGGCTACCTGCGCTGCAAGCGTCCCGACAAAGGCATCCTGCGGCGTTATCTGCGTAAGGTGACCGGCCTATCCCGTGCCCAAGTGGCGCACTGCATCAAACAGTTCACCACAAATGGCGGGCGTATCGAGGATAGACGCCATGCGCCCGCCGTGCCCTTCGTGCGGCGCTATACGCCTGAGGACATCCGCCTTGGCCTTGATGGATACCTTGCATGGTACGCTCTCCGGCACCACCACGCGCAAGCTCTGTGAGCGGGCGTTCAAGGTGCATAATGATGCTCGCTTTGAACGGCTGGCCGGTATTTCCAACGGCCACCTGTATAACCTGCGTCGGCACAAGACCTATCAGGCCAAGCGCGGATCATTCGACAAAACCCGCCCGACCAAAGTCAACATCGGCGAGCGGCGCAAGCCCTTCCCCAATGGCTGCCCCGGCTACCTGCGCGTAGATAGTGTTCACCATAACCAGCGACTTGGCTGGCGTTGTTTGCCAGCTTAGTCGAATGGCTAGATCTGGATGGAATCAAGGGCGTGTACCTCATCAACGCGGTGGATGAGGTCACCCAGTTTCAGGCGGTGTTTGCGGTGGAGCACATCAGCTGCGCCTACTTGCTGCCGGTGCTGGCTGCCATGATGGATGCGTTCCCGTTTGTCATTCGCGGCTTTCACAGCGATAACGGTTCGGAATACATCAATCACCAAGTGGCAAAACTATTGGAGAAATTACTCATTGAGCAGATCAAATCTCGCTCACGCCAAACCAACGATAACGCGCTGACGGAAAGCAAGAATGCTTCAACCGTACGCAAATACTTGGGCTACAGCCATATCCCGCAACACTACGCCAGTCAGGTGAATGCGTTCACGGTCGAGATGCTGTCGCCCTATTTGAACTTCCACCGCCCCTGCCACTTTCCAACGGAGTACACGGACGAGAAAGGACGAGTACGCAAGCGCTACCGCTATCAGGACATGATGACGCCCTATGAGAAATTAAAATCACTGCCAGAGGTGGAAAGTTATCTCAAGCTGGAAACAACTTTGCAAAAGTTGGATGCAATGGCTGCTGAATGCAGCGATAATGATGCCGCCCAACGCCTCAACGAGGCCAGGGCAAAACTGTTTCAATTGATCAACAAAACCCAACAACGCGCCGCCTGAGCAACGTCTCACAATTCACCTTCGTTCAGGCTCATGTCTGGATTGGAAAATACT
>JANPNS010000424.1:0-2960 GCA_031427575.1 Gallionellaceae bacterium | reverse complement strand
AACCGAGGAAGCGCACAAACACCTCCGGCCATTCCTTGGCCAAAAAAGTGGGCATATGCACGCCGTTGGTGACATAACTTATGGGATTTTCTTCTGCTTCGATTTCCGGCCACATTTCAGCGCAGATTTCAGAAGAAACCTTGCCGTGGATGCGCGATACTCCGTTATGGAACCGCGAGCAATGGATGGCCAGTGCAGTCATATTGAAATCAGGTGAATCCGAGGCATAACCCAAAGCGAAAAATTCATCGCGGCCGATTTTTAATTGCGGGTAGTAGTTTTCAAAATAGGACGTCATCATATCGTGGTTGAAATGATCGTGTCCGGCAGGTACCGGCGTGTGCGTGGTGAAAACGGTGTGTGCGGCGACGGCTTCCAGCGCGCTCAAGAAATCCATGTTCTGCACAATCAGGGTGCGCATGCGCTCCAACACCATGAATGCGGCGTGACCTTCATTGATATGCCATGCGCTCGGTTGCAAGCCCATTGCGCCAATGGCACGAACGCCGCCGATGCCGAGCACGATTTCCTGCTCAATACGCATGGTTTTGTCGCCGCCATACAGATGGTGGGTGATGGCGCGGTCGTGCTGGGAATTTTCTTCCAGATCGGAATCCAGCAGATAGATCGTGACATTGCCGACACGTGCCTGCCATACCTTTATTTTTACACTGCGCCCCGGCAAATCAACGCTCACGTACATTGCCGATCCGTCCTCGTGCAGCACCGGCGAAATGGGCAGGCTGTCGAATTCGGAGTCGGTATACACCGCGTTCTGGTTGCCATCGGCATCTATGGTCTGATGGAAATAACCCTGGCGGTATAACAGACCGACCCCGACAAATGGCAGATGCATATCGCTGGCGGACTTGCAGTGATCGCCTGCCAGGATACCGAGGCCGCCGGAATAAATCGGGAAGCTTTCGTGAAAGCCGAACTCGGCGCAGAAATAAGCAATCAGGTCGTTTTCGGCAAATCCTTCGGTGTGGCTGTTGCGTACCGGCTTGGCGTGGTAGCTGTCATATGCCGCCAGAGTGCGATTGTAATGCTCCAGAAAAACCTGGTCCTCAGACGCAGCTATCATGCGTTGCTCATCCACGCTGCGCAGAAAAGCCTTGGGGTTTTGTCCGACTGCATCCCACAGGTTGCGGTGAATATGCGAAAACAAATCTCGCGTGGGCAGATCCCAGCTATACCACAAGTTGTTGGCCAATTCTTCCAGCCGGGCTAAACGGGCCGGAATTTTTGGCCTGACTTCGAGGACGTATGGTGTGCTTGTATGCATGATTCGTTGTTGCTCCAGTTGGTTGTGATACCTCACTACAGCGCTATATTATATCAAGCTATCGGCCCAAGTGATTCCGCAAGTCGCCATGCAACAAGGCGCGCTCCCAACAACCCCACTTGCGGATTGGTGACGATATGCAGCGGCAGCGTTTCCAGCATTCCGCCAAAGCGCCCTTTATCGCGGAAGGCGTGTAGAAATTCTCCTTGTTGCAGGGTGGCGGCGATTTTTGCTGCAATCCCGCCTGCGATATAAATTCCGCCGCGCGGCAGCATGGCCAGCGCCATATTACCCACCAACGCACCATAAATCGAAACAAATAAATCCAGCGCCATGCGGGCGATGGGCTCATTGCCTTGCTGTGCGCCCTGCGCAATTACTGCGGCCACATCGCCTTCTGCCATTTCATTTAATAATTTCGCTGAAGGCGCGGCGCGGCCACTATCGCGCAGAAATTCGAAAATCGCCACCAGCCCGGGGCCGGAAACAATACGCTCATAGGAGACATGACCGTGACGTTGCTGCAAATAGCGCAACAGATCATATCGAGTGGCATCGGTGGCGGCAAAATCCATATGCCCGCCCTCCGAGGGATGTACTGTGTAGCCATTGCCCTGGCAGGACAACCATGCCGCGCCCAGACCCGTGCCTGCGCCCACTACCAGGCGCACGCCGTGTGTTTGCGGTGCGCCCGCCTGCAAAGTCAGCAGGTCGGTTGCTTGCAATGCCGCGATGCCCAAGCCCACAGCTTCGAAATCGTTGATCAGATTAATTTGAGATATAGCAAAGCGCGTGGCGATTGCATCGGCGTCCACTTCCCAAGACAGATTAGTCAGTTTTACCCGCCGACCAGAAATGGCGCTGGGCAGTGCAAGGCAGGCGGCAGCAATGGCTTTGATGCTTGCCTCGCGCAAAAAATCATCCAGCATTTCGGCCAGACCGTCATAGTCGGTGCTGCGATAGGATTTTTGTAGCACGGGGGCGCGAGCTCCATCTGCTGCGCTGATTTGCAGCAGAGTCTTGGTACCGCCAATGTCTGCCGCGAGGATATAGTTCATGGAGAGGGTTTCATTCTGAAAGGTATTGGCCACAGAGCTCACAAAAAATTACTGTAGGGCACCTCAAAAATCCAAACTCCGTCGCGATACTGCGTTACTCACAAAAAATTACTCCTTACATATCATACATATGCGGCGTCGCAATTTTTTGCTCGCGCCTTGTCTCGCTTAGGATTTTGGATTTTTAGAGGCGCCCTGTACATTTACTTGCCATGATACTACTGGATGAGTCATACAAATCAAAGTCATCAAAACCTGCGCCCAATTGAGCATTGACATATTATACAGAAATCTGTACGATCAAATCCATGAAAACCACTCTCGATATCAGCGATTCCCTGCTTGCCAATGCCAAAGCGCTGGCGGCGCGGCAGCAGACCAGCCTGACCAGGCTGATCGAGGAGGGGTTGCAGCTCCGCCTTCGCTCTTCTCGCAATCCAGGCAAACTCACTAAGCGAAAAATTCCCGTATTCAAGGGTCGCGGTGGGATTGTTGCGGGCCTAAACCCATGCAGCAATAAAGCGATGCTGGATGCCGCCGACAATGACACCTGATGTCAATGTTTTGATTGCAGCATCGCGCAGTGATCATCCGCACCACAAAACAGCCTATGCATG
>JANPNS010000423.1:0-7855 GCA_031427575.1 Gallionellaceae bacterium | reverse complement strand
GAAATCGCCATGCAATGGAACGATTCATACCAGGAAAACGTGCAGTGTTTTACCAACAACATTCCACAACGTGATGGTGGAACACATCTGACAGCATTGCGCACCGCAATGACGCGTACATTGAATCAATATATCGAATCTGAGGACTTGGCGAAAAAAGCCAAAGTTGAAACAACGGGCGACGACATGCGCGAAGGTCTGACGGCGGTGCTCTCCGTCAAACTCCCCGATCCCAAGTTTTCATCGCAAACCAAGGACAAGCTGGTTTCCTCGGAAATCCGCCCGGTTGTTGAAGAGGTGGTCAGCCAGCAGTTAATGGGATATTTGCTGGAAAAACCAAATGACGCCAAGGTAATTGTCGGAAAAATTATTGATGCGGCACGAGCTAGGGAAGCGGCACGCAAAGCGCGCGAACTGACACGCCGGAAAGGCGTACTGGATGGCATGGGCTTGCCCGGAAAGCTGGCAGATTGCCAGGAAAAAGACCCGGCACAGTCCGAGCTATACCTGGTCGAGGGCGATTCTGCCGGGGGTTCGGCCAAGCAAGGGCGCGATCGCAAGTTTCAGGCGATATTGCCGCTCAAGGGGAAAATTTTAAATGTCGAAAGAGCGCGCTTCGAAAAACTTATTTCATCGCAGGAAATCGCTACATTAATTACTGTGCTGGGCACTGGCATAGGCAAGGATGAATATAATCCGGACAAGCTGCGCTATCATCGTATTATCATCATGACCGACGCCGACGTGGACGGATCACACATACGCACTCTGTTGCTGACATTTTTCTATCGCCAGATGCGCGAACTGGTCGAGCGTGGCCATGTTTATATTGCGCAGCCGCCGCTGTACAAGGTTAAACAGGGCAAAGATGAGCGCTATCTGAAAGATGACCATGAAATGAAAAATTACATGCTGCGCTCCGCGTTGGTGAATGCCGAGTTACATGCAGACCAGGGGATGGCTGCCTTGAAAGCGGAAACCCTGGAGCACTTGGCAAAAGAGTATTTCCTGGCGGAGGCGGTGATAGACCGGCTATCTAGAGTTATTGCTGCGGAAGCACTACATGCGATGCTCAAGCAACCGGACATAAATCTGGACACCCAACAGCATGCGGAAAAAAGCGCAGCGCGCTTGCAACAGGTTTGCGGCGCGGGGTTAATGGTGAAAGCGGAAATTGACCCGGCCAATGATGAAAACCGCTTACGCCTGGAAAAACACTTCCACGGCAATTTTTCGGTCAGCTACATAGAACAAAGTTTTTTGCAGAGCGGAGACTTCGCGCAAATCAAGCAAACAGCGGAGGCGCTGGGCGGTTTGCTGGGCAAGGGCGCGTATATCAAACGCGGCGAGCAGCGCATGCCCGTGAGTGATTTCAAACAGGCCATAGAATGGTTGTTGGAAGAAGCCAAGCGTGGGGTCGGTATACAGCGTTACAAAGGCCTGGGCGAGATGAACCCGGAGCAGCTGTGGGAAACCACGATGGATGTAAAGAACCGCATCCTATTGAAGGTTCAGATCGAAGACATGATCGCCGCCGATGAAATTTTTACTACATTGATGGGAGATGTAGTGGAACCACGCCGTGCCTTTATTGAATTAAATGCGCTGGGCGTCAAAAACCTCGACGTATAAAAAATTGCGGCTGATATTATGACCATCAATGCCATCATTTTTGATGTAGACGGCACGCTTGCGGATACTGAAGATGCACATCGTCGCGCCTTCAATAAGGCATTTGCCGAAACCCATCTGGACTGGAGTTGGGATGTAGCGCTGTATGGCAAATTGCTAAAAATAACTGGCGGCAAGGAAAGAATACACTTTTACATTACATCATTTTTGCCCGATTTTAAAAAACCGGAAAATTATGAGGGCTTCATTAAAAACCTGCACCAGCTCAAAACCACGCACTACACTGCCATGCTTCGTAACGGCGACATTCCTCTGCGCCCCAATATTAAACGGCTTATAACTGAAGCAAAAAAAGTCGGGCTGCGGCTGGCCATAGCTACTACCACTTCTCCAGAAAATGTCGCCACACTACTGCAGCAGGGTTTGGGCGAACACGGTGAAGCATTGTTCGACGTAATCGGTTGCGGCGATATCGTGCCACACAAAAAACCCGCGCCAGATATTTACCATTGGGTACTACAGCGGCTTCACCTTGCCGCAGACGCATGTATTGCATTGGAAGACTCTGAAAACGGGCTGCGTTCCAGTCTGGCGGCCGGTATAAAAACATTTATCACCACCAACAACTACACGCGCGAGCAGAATTTTTCAGGTGCGGCAGCTGTGCTCGAAGATTTAAACGACCTTGAATATTTTTGTAATATCGCTGGTTTGGAACTTTCCAAAACCCCGGTTTCTGTTTAGGGCACCTCTAAAAATGCAAATTTCTAAGCCAGGCAAGGCGCGAACAAAAAATTGCGACGCAGCATATGTTTGATATGTAAGAAGCTATTTTTGTGAGCAACGCAGTATGGCGACGAAAGTTGAATTTTTAGAGGTGCCCTTTAGCATTAACCTGTTCAGGGGGGACGTAGCTCATCTGGGAGAGCGTCGCGTTCGCAATGCGAAGGTAGTGGGTTCAAGTCCCATCGTCTCCACCAATTCCCTTGCCCGGCATGGATCCGGGCAACATACAGGAGTCAAACATGTCCAGCAAAAAGGTAATTCAAACCCCGGATGCCCCGGCCGCCATCGGCCCGTATTCACAAGCGATACGGGTGGACAGCACGGTGTACCTTTCCGGCCAGATCGGCTTGGACCCAAGCACCATGCAGATGGCCGCAGGAATCGAAGCACAGATCCACCGCGTGTTCCAGAACCTGCGCGCGGTGGCAGTTGCGGCGGACAGCAGCCTGAATGATACGGTCAAGTTGAATGTCTATTTAACCGACTTGAAGAACTTCACAAAAGTAAACGAAATCATGGCCACCTATTTTCACAAACCATACCCGGCGCGTGCGGCAGTCGGCGTGGCAGCACTACCGCGCGAGGCGCTGGTGGAGATGGACGGAGTGCTGCAAGTGCAGGACTAAACTGCGATCCGGTAACAGTTTCCGCCCACACCATTGCTAACCGCCAGCATTTCAAAAACTCTACAAGCCAAGCTGGCACAACTTGGTATTCATAACCGCATTGATCTGGTGTTGCATCTGCCGCTGCGCTATGAAGACGAAACACAGTTGCAACGCATCGCCGAACTCGCGCCCGGCAGCAGTGCGCAGGTACAGGGTGAAATCATACACAGCGAAGTTGTCTACCGTCCGCGCCGCACATTGTTGTGTCAGTTGCAGGACGACAGCGGTGTGTTGCATTTGCGCTTCCTGAATTTTTATCCCAGCCAATTAAAAAGCCTGGCCGTCGGCAAACAAATCCGTGTACGAGGCGAGGCTCGCGAGGGCTATTTCGGTATCGAGATGGTGCATCCAAAGTGTCGAGCAGTAAGCGCAGACACTCCGCTGAAACAAGCCATGACGCCGATCTATCCGACCGTGGCCGGGCTGCCGCAGGCCACCCTATCCAAACATATTCAGGCTGCGCTGAATGAACTGGATTTGTCCGACACATTGCCGCAGGCTTTGCTACAGCGGCTCAAGCTGCCGGACTTTGCCGCCAGTGTGAGGCTGCTGCACAATCCGTCGCCGGGTATAGACGAGAATGAATTATCCGAACGTGCGCATCCCGCCTGGCTGCGCATCAAGTTTGACGAATTGCTGGCACAGCAACTTTCCATGTGCGTGCATCACCGGCAGCGCCACCAGCGCACCGCGCCGCGCCTGACGGCGCATGGCCGCTACACCCGGCAATTATTGCAGGCGCTGCCGTTCCAGCTTACGCATGCCCAACAAAAAACCTGGCGCGAAATCAGCCATGATCTGGCCCAGGCACATCCGATGCAGCGCTTGTTGCAAGGCGATGTCGGCAGCGGCAAAACCATCGTGGCACTTCTGGCCGCGCTGCAAGCAATAGAAAACGGCTATCAAGCGGCACTGATGTCCCCCACCGAAATTCTGGCCGAACAGCATTACCTGAAATTAAGCGCGTGGTTGCAGCCGCTGGGCATCACGCCGGTGTGGCTATCGGGTGGCCTCAAGAAAAAAGACAAACAACTCGCGATTGATAGCATTGCGCAAGGCGACACCTTACTGGCTATCGGAACGCACGCCTTGTTTCAGAAGCAGGTCAGCTTTAAAAAATTGGGGTTGGTCATCGTGGATGAGCAGCACAAGTTTGGTGTGCAGCAACGCCTCGCGCTGCGCCAGAAAGGCGCGGCAGAAAAATCCGTTCGTCCTGAGTCTGTCGAAGGGCAGGAATTTACTGAGGATATGGTTCGACGGGCTCACCACGAACGGTCTGAGGACCAATCTGGGGAAAAATTTGGGGAACCGCATCAGTTGATGATGAGCGCCACGCCCATCCCGCGCACCCTGGCCATGAGCTACTACGCCGACCTCGACGTATCCACCATAGACGAACTACCGCCGGGTCGCACACCGGTCATTACCAAACTGGTCAACGATGCGCGCCGCGAAGAAGTATTTGCGCGCGTGCGCCAGGCTTGTCTTGAAGGCAGGCAGGCGTACTGGGTGTGCCCCTTGATAGACGAATCGGAAGCCTTGCAATTGCAGACTGCGCTGGAAACTTATCAGATGTTGACCGAAACCTTTCCCGACATGCGCGTGGGATTGGTGCATGGCAAATTGGACAGCGCCGAAAAAGCGCGCGTCATGGCGGCATTCAAGCAAGGTGAGCTGCAACTGTTGGTTGCCACCACCGTCATCGAAGTCGGCGTGGACATTCCCAACGCCAGCCTGATGGTGATCGAACACGCCGAGCGCATGGGTTTGGCGCAACTGCATCAACTGCGCGGGCGCGTCGGGCGCGGCACAGAGCAAAGCCTGTGCATACTATTATTCCAGCAACCGCTGTCAGAATTGGCGCGCGCAAGGCTGAAAATTATTTACCAGAACACCGATGGTTTTGAAATCGCCCAGCACGATTTACGCCTGCGCGGGCCCGGAGAACTGCTGGGTGCGCAACAGAGCGGCGTACCCATGCTGCGCTTTGCCGATGTCAGTGCTGATATTGTTTTGCTGGGTAATGCTCGCGAGGTTGCGGACGAAATGCTGCGCGATTTTCCGCAACAGGCGCAGGCACATTTGCAACGGTGGATGGCGAACAAACAGGATTATCTGCATGCTTGAGTCCAAATAAGCTGTAGGGGTATGCTAATCGTGCTCCTATAGTTGCTATTTTATTACTTGTACCCAAATTCATTTTGACGAGCCAGAGCTTTGATTATTTTCCATACGGCGTCCTGCGCAAGAGATACTGGGGAGATTAGGGTTCCTTCACCAAGGTCCTGACCCACGCTATTCGTTGCAATCAGTTCGCCTTTTTTGTAGACCTGAATCGTTATGCCTGATACGTAGTTTCCGGACGCGGAACCTTCGGAGCTTCCGGTTTACCCTCCGTCCATAGTGATTATCCCCACAATTGCAATGTCAGCATTTTCGCCCTTGATCGGTTTTGCATTTGTGTATGAAAAAAACACATCTATGAGACTGTCCTGAACAGCTTCTTGAATTAATGGTTCGCAATTACACTTAAAGAGGGAAATCGCGACGATGCGTCCTGACGGAGCATTGTTACCGAGATTTCTTATTGTTGAGCAGCCTATTAAAATGGTGAGAAAGACAAGAGCCAACACCAGCCTTACTGGACTTATTTTCATTTCAACGCTCCCAATTTGATGAAATTTTTTGCGCTCACGGGTATTGGCCGCACCTACTAAATTTGTCTTGCAGTATAGCGCCAAAAGTACGGGTAGAGGCGCATGTCCCCTTTGGGCACATCGGAGACGCTTGGATAATTAAAACAAAAACGGAATAAACCGTTTAGTCCCCAGCATATAGGTTTGGTACTCTTCCCCAAAATGCTGCAAGCACTCGGATTCGTCACGCTTTGCTGTCAGCAACAAAAAAATGGATGCGGTCAAAACCAACAGCAGGCCGGGCAATGAGGCGGGCTGCTTGAGAAATACGCCCCACGCCAGAAACAGCAGTGAAGTATAGAGGGGATGGCGGATGTATTTGTAGGCGCCGACGGTAACCAGCTCGGTGGTTTTTTCAAAAGCCAGCAACTCGTTATCCGGCCGGTTCTCATCGGGCTTTCCGATGCGCTTGAGCAGGCGTACGCCATGAATCACCAGGAAGATGGAAATAAGCAGAAACAGCCATGAAATGAGTTGGTGAAGGGAGAGAGGGTCTATTTCCCAATACGGAAAATTAAGTACGACCAGCGCCAAAATGCACTCCCACGCAATGAAGCGGTAGAAGCCATGCGAGTGCAGGTGGAACAGGGTTTTCCTGGAAACGTAGACAAGAAAAACAGAGCCGATAGCAAAAACGAGGTATCGGATCATTCAGTGTAGTTAATGCTGTAATCGTTACCGCTGTTGCGCCTGGCTCAAATCGAGCCGGGCGCGCCGCTCATGCGGCAGGCGGCGTTTGTTTTTTTGGTTTTTTCGCTTCCTTGTTTTTCCGTTGCTGTCCTTTAGCCATGATCGCTCTCCTTGAGTTGTGGTGTTGCAGGCGCATAATAATACGGGTGGATAGTTTCGGGGTAATTTTCTGGACGAGGTGATTCGAGCGATTGTTTCAATCCGCCAGTGGCTGGAATCCGTTATTATTCAGCACCCGTAGGTCGGAATTTATTCCGACTTGTCGGGTTGAAACCCGACCTACTAAAATATTAATTTTTTCATGAGTGAAATGGCTCTCGCAGAACGACTATCGCTGTACCTGCAGCTCATGCGATTAAATCGCCCCATTGGCATCCTGCTGTTGCTGTGGCCGACGCTGTGGGGCGTGTGGATCGCGGGTAACGGGCATCCGGCTTGGCACATTGTGCTGATCTTTGTGCTCGGTACGGTGCTGATGCGCTCCGCCGGATGCGTGATCAACGACTATGCCGACCGCGATTTTGATCGTCATGTGCAGCGCACGCAGGAGCGACCCATCACCAGCGGGCGCATCGCCCCGCACGAGGCGTTGTGGCTGGCGGCCGCACTCGCCTTGCTCGCCTTTCTGTTGATATTGCCTCTCAACAAGCTGACTCTGCTGCTCTCATTTCCGGCAGCATTTCTTGCTGTCAGCTATCCATTTACCAAACGTTTCTTCGCCATTCCGCAAGCCTATCTCGGCATCGCTTTCGGCTTCGGCATCCCGATGGCGTTCGCCGCTCAACAAGGCAGTGTACCGCCGGTAGCGTGGCTATTGCTCGCCGCCAATGTATTCTGGGCGATGGCTTATGACACGGTATACGCAATGGTGGACAGGGACGATGACATCCCTCTCGGCATTCATTCTTCGGCAATACTGTTTGGCAAATACGATGTGGCGGCGGTGTTGGTTTGTTACGCGACAGCGCTGACCTTGCTGGCAATAGTTGGGCTAATGATCGGTGCGGGGCTGTTCTATTTCGTCGGGTTGATAGTGGCAGAGAGTATTGCACTGTACCACCTTCATTTGATCAAACACCGCCAGCGCGAGGCGTGCTTCAAGGCTTTCCTGCACAATTCCTGGTTTGGTATGGCCATATTCGCAGGGTTGGTGCTGGATTACTTGTGAAATGGCATCAGGGCATCTCTAAAAATCCAATCAAACATATGCGGCGCGCTTAAATTTCTTTCGCGCCTTGCCTGGCTTAGGATTTTGAATTTTTAGAGGTGCCCTTTAGTGGAATGGCTAGTAGTTTCATCAGAAACTTGATTTTTTAGATGCACGCGTCACTTTAACCTGCCTTTGCGTTGGAAGTACCAGAACGGGACCAGCATGGACAGCAG
>JANPNS010000422.1:0-7076 GCA_031427575.1 Gallionellaceae bacterium | reverse complement strand
GTTCTTTATTCCAAAGGCGTGTCACATGCACAAAGTCTGGGTGATAATTCATTTGGATTCTCTATCAGCAGTCACCTGGGGCCATTGCTTTTTGGAGGGTTGTCGGAACACGCTCTTCATACTATTGAACGAATTGGATGGTGGGGACATTTAACAATGGTTTTAGGCTTTTTGAACTATTTACCTTATTCAAAACATTTCCATGTTTTACTGGCCTTCCCAAATGTGTTTTATTCCAATCTTAATCCTTTAGGACAATTCACTAATTTGGAATCTGTTACCAATGAAGTAAAGGCAATGATGGATCCTTCTTTTATTCCTCCTCCTGCTAATCCGGACCAACCAATGCGTTTTGGTGCAAAAGAAGTGACCGATCTTAGCTGGAAACAATTATTAGATGCTTATAGCTGTACAGAATGTGGAAGATGTACAGCTGCTTGTCCCGCCAACATTACGGGCAAATTATTATCTCCTCGTAAAATTATGATGAGTACACGCGACCGCCTCGAAGAAGTTGGAAAAAATATTGATACAAATGGAACGTTCAAAGATGATGGCAAATCATTATTAGGCAGCTATATTACTCCTGAAGAGTTATGGGCCTGCACATCATGCAATGCTTGTGTTGAAGCATGCCCTATAAACGTTCACGCCGCGCGCGATACCCGCAACGCTGTTACCATCAGGCAACATTACCTGTGCTATCTGATTGTGCCAAGCGTGATAGCTTTCCCATTCCGCCCGGAACGGGGCAAAGCCGTGGCTGGAGAATTTGTGTAATGCCTCATGCAGCTCGTGCAATATCGTGGCAAGCAGGGTGTTACGTTCGGGCACTTGGGTGGCTGATTGGGTGGCCACCATGTCCGTCAAGCTGGTAACCGCTTGATCAATTTGCGGCAGCAAATGTTTTGGCAGCGACAGGTTAAGGCCGATGCCGATTACCACTGCGCTTGGTCCCAGCATGTCGCCCTGCGCTTCAATCAAGATACCCGCCAGCTTGCCGTGTGGGCCCAGTACATCGTTTGGCCATTTTAGTTGCGCATGGTCTATCCCCGACGCAAGCAAGGCACGAAGCAGCGCCACCCCGGCTACCAGGCTCAAGCCGGATAAGGCGGACAGGCCTTGCTCAAAGCGCCACAACAGCGAGAATGTGAGCGCGTTGCCCAAACCAGAGTGCCAGGTTCGTCCCATGCGCCCGCGCCCGCCGTTTTGCCATTCCAGCGCCAGCACACTGCCACTGGGCGCGCCCTGCGCAGCGCGCTGGAGCAACAGGCTGTTGCTGGAGGAAGCGCTGTCCAGAATTTCAATTTTGAAGTGCCTTGCTTGCTCGCCCAGAGCTTGTTCGATTCGAGTTGCATTAAGCCATTGCGGTGGATTGCGCAGACAATAGCCGCGACCGCGCACACTGTATAGGGACAAACCATAGTCCTGCATGCCACGCAAGGCATTGCTTACACTGCTGCGCGATATACCCAGGCGTTGGGCCAGTGTCGCTCCGGAGTGAAAGTCACCGTTCACCAACAGTCGCAGCAGGGCAAAGGTGAGTGGCTTGGCCACCACACGTTGCTGGGCAGCTATGATGACATCGTTCACTGGGGTGGGCTTCCCACTGCATTCGGGTGTTTGTGGTTGTTTAAAAAATCCTGGATTTCCTGCTTCTTGTTTATTGCGTCGTGATAGCCGAGATCTATCAGGGCGCGGCAAAAATCCTTGTCGAACAGCAAATAGCTCACCAGATTCGCACCGCTGCGCCGCATTGCTCCTACCCCGCGCAACAGAAAACGGATAGGCCACGGAAGTTGTGTAGCATACCGACTGGCAATTTTATCAATTGGCTGGCTGGGCGAAATGATCAGCACTTCAATTTTGTGCAATTTCATCTGGTGACGCACTTCGTCCGGTACCAGGCTGACCGTATTGTTGATGCGCTGCAAGCGTTCTATGTCCATCTCCAGACTGTCTAGGAAGATACTGTCCAAGGCATGGCCAGCAATGCGTGCCAGCGAGGGGTACTCATCCATCCGCGTACGGCTGGGCTGAGGCGCTTCGGCCTGAGCCGTGCCAATAACCAGAACGTGGGTAGCACCCAGGTGCAGCGCCGGACTGATGGGCGCAATCTGGCGCATGGAGCCGTCGCCAAAATATTCGCGATTAATAAGCACCGCAGGAAAGATAAATGGAATAGCCGAGGACGCCAGTAAATGTTTAGACTCGATTTTGGCCGCGATACCCATGCGGCGTGCCCGCTGCCAGGGCTGAATACCCTCCATGCCCTGGTAAAAATTCACCGACTGCCCCGAACCATAGCCCGAAGCGGTGATACACAGTGCATGCATCAATCCGGCATCTATACTCTCCTGGATCTTTTCACTGGGCAGAGCCTGTTCCAGCATTTCCGCCAGCGGCGTGTTGTCCAGCAGTGACACGCGGTTCAATTTATTAATGCCCAGGGTGTTCAAAATCAGGCCGGCAAACCACAGTGCGCTATTGCGCAGCACGCCAAGGGAATCAGAACGGTAAACATCATGCACCTGAAAATTTTTCCAGACATTGTCGAGATACTTCACCCCCTTACGGAATTGGCGCGCATTCACGGCCAGCGTGACGGCATTAAATGCGCCGGCCGAGGTGCCGCAGATAATATGGAAGGGATTATGCGCACGGCGCGGCAGGAACTCGGCAATGGCTTTTAAGACGCCCACTTGATAGGCAGCGCGCGCACCACCACCCGTTAAAATCAGACC
Organism: Gallionellaceae bacterium; assembly: GCA_031427575.1. Classification (GTDB taxonomy): domain Bacteria; phylum Pseudomonadota; class Gammaproteobacteria; order Burkholderiales; family Gallionellaceae; genus Nitrotoga. The sequence goes on along the minus strand of JANPNS010000422.1, from coordinate 4,332 downwards.
AATTTTTTGCTGCGCACCCATTCAATTACTCCTGTTGCAAGGCTCACAAATCGGCCGTCCCGACTTCGGCACGAACGCTTTCAAGCGCATCGCGCAGCGTTTCCTCGGGCAACTGGTTCACCAGAGTAGACAGCATTTCCGCCGCCTCCGCCGCTTCTGGCGGCAGATGACGGCCATCGGTATTGGCCACCAACACCGCCGCCGCCCCGACTACTTTTAATAAACCAGTACGTTCAATCATTAATATCTCCATTTCTTCGCGCAGCATGGAGACTTCCTGGTGGTTCATTTTGTCCATCATGGTAATTCCTTGGTTATAAGCAACAGCAAACAGTTGTAGTGGGCTATTTAGAGGCGCCCTATAGGCAAAGTCCGATTATCACTCAATCCAGGCCGCTAAGCTTCTGCGTCCGCGTTGAGAAAAGCAAAAATTTCTTCCCTGCGTTTCATGGCATCCTGGTATCCCAGGTCTATCAGAGCCCGACAAAAGCCCTTCTCAAACAGCAAATAGCTCACCAGGTTTGCGCCACTGCTGCGCATCGCGCCCACTCCGCGCAGCATTAAGCGGATACTCCAGGGCAAGTTGGAAACATAGCGTCTGGCAATTTTGTCAATCGCCTGACTGGGCTCAATTACCAGCACATCGACTTGACCCAGCGGGGTGCGTGAACGTCGTTCTTCATGAACCAGGCTAACGGTATGGTTGATTCGGCGCAAGCGCTCCAGGTCAACCTCCATGCTGTCCAGAAAAATGCTGTTCAATGCATGGCCGGCAATCTGTGCCAGAGAAGGATAATTATTGACACGGATACGTTTGGGCTGTTCCATCCGGCTTTGACCCATGCCTATAATCAGCACCCGCTTCGCCCCCAGATGCAAGGCCGAGCTGATAGGCGCAATCTGGCGCATGGAACCGTCACCGAAATATTCGCGGTTGATGCGCACCGCCGGAAAAAGGAAGGGGATGGCCGAGGACGCCAGTAAATGATTAATATTAATTCTGGTTGGCAGTCCCAGGCGATGCGCTCGTTGCCACACCCGAACACTCTCCTCGGACTGGAAAAAGGTCACCGATTGTTCCGAAGTATAACCGGAAGCGGTGATGCCCAGTGCGTGCAGAAATCCGCCGTCTATACTCTCCTGGATTTTATTTAGCGGCAGCGTTTCCTGGAGCAAGCGCTTTAACGGCGAATTATCCAGTAGTGACACATGGTTCAATTTATTGATGCCCATGCTGCTCAATACCAACCCGGCTAGCCAAAGTCCGGCGTTTCTGAACACGCCAATAGGATCGGAGCGGTAAATGTTTTCAACGCGAAACCCTTTCCAGAAAGTGAGCAGGTATTTCACGCCGCTGCGCAAATGGGCGGCGTTCATGGCCAACGCGACCGCGTTTATCGCGCCTGCTGATGTCCCGCAGATAACCGCGAAAGGACTGGGTGCTGTGTGCGGCAATATCCGGGCAATCGCTTTCAGCACGCCCACCTGGTAAGCGGCGCGCGCGCCGCCCCCGGTCAGAATCAAACCAATTTTTCTATGCATGCTAAAACTGATACCTTCAACTCGTTATTGTTGGGAAAGGGTTAAAGGAAAGGGGTGATGCCAAGTGCTAATGGTAAAGCCCCTCTCTTCTGTAGTAAAGCCAACCTCGGCACTATGTTCAAGCAGCGCATTTTTTCTTCCGCCAACAGGGCGGTTCCTCTATCGATCCGGCGGCAGTGCCCGGATTCAGCTGCTTGTTGCAGATGAACTAAAGGGCACCTCTAAAAATCCAAACTCCGTCGCGATACTGCGTTGCTCACAAAAAATCACTCCTTACATATCATACATATGCGGCGTCGCAATTTTTTGCTCGCGCCTTGTCTCGCTTAGGATTTTGAATTTTTAGAGGCGCCCTAAAATGCGCTTAGTCAGAAGCAAAATATTTAGCGCAGATTTCTGAGTGAAGATGGAATGCACGGATTATACCTTACCGCTGCAGTCCCATCTGCGCAGCGAGGAGTAAAAGAAGCGGCTTCGGCTTGCCGTCAGGCTCGATACAAGGTAATATTTCCGGCCTTTCGCCGGAGCTTTTTGCGTTGTGGGCGCAGATAGCGCAGTGGCGCTTTACTACCCCACCTTAAGTTTTGATTTTGATGATTTTTTGATGAGGAACAACGTGTGAACCACCCCTCGCTTCTTGTACAGCCGCAAGGTTTGCCTGACCGGCAGGGCTTGTATGACCCGCGTCATGAGCACGATGCGTGCGGTGTTGGTTTTGTGGCGCACATCAAGGGCAAGCAGAGTCATGCCATGGTGCGTCAAGGGTTGCAGATATTGGAGAATCTCACGCACCGCGGTGCGGTCGGTGCCGATCCATTGGCGGGAGATGGCGCGGGTATTCTGATCCAGATCCCGGATATTTTTTTGCGCAAAGCCTGCGCAGAGATAGCGGTGTCATTGCCAGCAGTCGGCGCATATGGGGTCGGCATGGTGTTCCTGCCCCGTGCTGCGGCAGCACGCGCGGCATGTGAGCAGGTGATTGCGGACAAGATCGCTGCGGAAGGACAGTCTTTGCTCGGTTGGCGCGACGTGCCGGTAGATAATTCCAGTCTCGGCGAGAGCGTCAAAGCGGTGGAGCCGCTGGTGCGCCAGGTTTTCATCGGCCGTGGTGCAAACTGTGTCGGCGCCGACAGTTTTGAGCGCAAATTATTTGTCATACGCAAGACCGCAGAACATGCGGTGCGTGGCTTGTCCAATGGACAAGGACGCAGCTTTTACGTGCCCTCGTTATCCGCGCGCACGATTGTGTACAAAGGCATGTTGCTGGCTAATCAGGTTGGTAAATATTATCTCGATCTGCAAGATGAGAGCTTGGTCAGCGCGCTGGCGCTGGTGCACCAGCGCTTTTCCACCAACACTTTTCCCTCATGGAATCTGGCCCACCCGTACCGGATGATTGCGCACAACGGCGAGATCAATACGCTGCGCGGCAATGTGAACTGGATGGCGGCGCGCCATGCCGCGATGTCGTCCAGGCTGATGGGCGCAGACCTGGAAAAATTATGGCCATTGATAGTGGAAGGCCAGTCCGACTCCGCCTGTTTTGACAACGCGCTGGAACTGCTGGTGGCGGGCGGTTACTCCCTGCCGCACGCTATGATGCTGTTGATTCCCGAAGCGTGGGCGGGCAATCCTTTGATGGATGAAGAGCGTCGCGCTTTTTATGAATATCACGCTGCGCTGATGGAGCCGTGGGACGGCCCCGCCGCTGTGGCTTTTACCGATGGCCGTATGATAGGTGCGACGCTGGATCGCAATGGTTTGCGTCCGGCGCGCTATCTGATTACTGACGATGATGTGGTGTTGATGGCATCTGAAATGGGCGTGCTGGATATTCCGCAACATAAGATTGTGAAAAAATGGCGACTTCAGCCGGGTAAGATGTTCCTTATTGATTTGCAAGCCGGGCGCATCGTGGATGATGCCGAGTTGAAACATCAGCTCGCTACTGCCAAGCCCTACCGTCAATGGATAGAAAAATCACGCTACTACCTTGGCGATATGCCGGGCGTAAAATACCAAGACGCGTTCAAGGAAACTTTGCTCGACATGCAGCAAGCGTTTGGCTATTCGCAGGAGGACATCAAATTCATACTTGCGCCTATGGCGGCCGCTGGAGAAGAGGCGATGGGGTCTATGGGCAACGATGCCGCGCTGCCGGTGCTGTCGGATAAAAACAAGGTGTTCTACAACTATTTCAAGCAGTTGTTCGCGCAGGTGACCAACCCGCCGATCGACCCGATACGCGAAGAAATCGTGATGTCACTGACTTCATTCATCGGGCCAAAACCCAATCTGCTCGGCATAGACGAGACTGACCCGCCGCTGCGTTTGGAGGTGCATCAGCCGGTGCTGTCCAATGATGAGCTGGCCAAGCTGCGCGATATCGCCAAGCTGACAAATAATCAGTACAAATCGCTGGTGCTGGACATAACCTTTCCTGCAGCACAGGGCACGGCAGGCTGCGTGGCAGCCATCAAGTCATTGTGTGTCGCTGCCAACAAGGCGGTAGCGCAAGGTTACAACGTGCTGATTTTGTCCGACCGCGCAGTGGCGAGTGAACGCGCGGCGATTCCGGCACTGCTCGCCTGCGCCGGAGTGCACCATCACCTGGTACGCGAAGGCTTGCGCACCAGCACCGGTCTGGTAGTGGATACCGGCTCCGCGCGCGAAGTGCATCACTTTGCGCTGCTGGCTGGCTATGGTGCCGAGGCGGTGTGTCCGTGGCTGGCATTTGAAACGATCGCAGCCATGAATGAATATTTGCCTGCTGGCTTGTCGTCCAAGGAC
>JANPNS010000421.1:0-9552 GCA_031427575.1 Gallionellaceae bacterium | reverse complement strand
GGCACCTCTAAAAATCCAAACTCCGTCGCGATACTGCGTTGCTCAAGAAATTTTAACGCTTACATATCAAACATATGCGGCGCGCTAAAATTTCTTTCGCGCCTTGTCTCGCTTAGGATTTTGAATTTTTAGAGGTGCCCTAAATTGTTATGGCGCGGGTTGTTCCGCACTGTCTTGGGTAACAGGTGCGGCGGCGGGAGGCGGCTGCGTATCTTCCATGCTGGCATTATCCGAAGATTCATCCGAATTGTCGCTGCCCTCCCAGTCATCGAGCTTTTCGCGCGGTGGGTCGCCGTCATACACCAGGCTTTTGCGGCGTTGCAGATAAGCATCGCGGATGAAAGAATAGCGGTCGATTGCGGCGGCTTCTTCCAAAACGCTTTCCTGCTTCAGCAGCCCGGCGCGGATACTGGTCGCCTTGGTCATATATATCTGGTTACGCGTCGGGATGTGGTTGATGTGGCCTATCACGCCGGTCTGGCTGTCAGTATAGGCGCCTACGCCGTCACGCACCGAGCTGGGGCCGAGGAAGGGCAGCACAATATACGGCCCGCTACCCACCCCCCAGTAACCCAGAGTCTGGCCAAAATCTTCGTTGTGTTTTTCCAGGCGATCGGCAAAATTAAACAGGCCAAAAATTCCAAACGTTGAGTTGAACACAAAGCGCGTGCCATCGGATGCAGCCTGGGCAAATTTTAATTGCAGCAGGCCGTTCAGGGTGACGCTGATGTCATCCAGATTGGAAAAGAAGTTGCTCACCATGTTTTTTGCAGGCTCCGGCAGCACGGCGCTATAGGCTTGCGCTACCGGTTTGACCAGCGCCTTGTCCAGGGTGTCGTTGAATTTATAGACGCCACGATTGAACGGCTCAAACGGATCTTTCGGGTTGTTATTTCCCGTCGACGCGCACCCGCTCAATACAAGGCTGACAAGGAACACATTAATTCTGGATAAGGGCATGAATATCGGGGAGAGTTTGCATGTTTTTTTGCCATTATGCTGGAAACGGCAGTTGAATGCACACTCGAATACGTTCAATTGCCGTTTCCTGGATTAAGGCGCAACCATCTGTTGTAATATCAAGTTATGAGCGATACGCGGCAAGCACTGTTATTAATCACGGCATTTTCCCTGTTGTTGACGACTGTGGAGCTGTCTGGTCTGCATGGCTTGCAGCCGCTGGAAAACCGCCTCTCTGATTTTATGGTGCGCTATCAGGCACAGGGCTTGCAGCCTGATGGCGAGATAGTCATCGTGGATATCGACGATAGCAGCCTGGCGCGAATGCAGGATATGGCAGGCAACTGGCCATGGCCGCGCGCGGTGCATGGCGAGTTGGTGCGCGGCATAGACAAGCAGCGACCCAAGGCTATCGTATTTGGTATTTTGTTCAGCGAACAAGATCAATACCGGTCGCAAAGCGACCGCTTGTTTAACCAGGCACTGGACGTGGATAGCGAAATTTATTTTCCCATGGTGCGCGGTGATCCGGCACTGGACGCAGGCGGTGCACCTCTGGTGCAGATCGCACCCATGCTGGGTGTGCAGCCGGGCGCCCATGCTGATCCGGAAGCGCGTATCGCCCTGTTGCCGCCCTTGGCGATAGACCCGCGCCACTGGCGTAGCGGCACCATCAATTTTGCAGAGGATAGCGATGGAGTAGGGCGGCGCTACCCACTTTACACGCCAGCATATGGCTGGCGTATTCCCTCGTTGCCGGCACGAGTGGCGACCGATCTGGGCTACCAGGTGCCTGACCAGCGCGACATGATACTGGCGTGGCGCGGCCATGCGGGTACCTTCAAGCATATTGCCTACGCCGACCTGTATGAAGATTTCAGCCGTGAGCGTCCGTTACGCCCGCAGGATGAATTGACCGGCAAGATTGTCATTATCGGCACGGCAGTCACTGGCATGCAGGACAGACACGTCACGCCCATGGACAATTTGTACCCAGGCGTGGAAATACTGGCCACCGCACTGGATAACCTGAAAAACCAGCGCATGATGCGCGCCGCCCCCGGCTGGTTCGCACCGTTTTTTGCGCTGGCATTACTGGCCTGGCTGTGTGCCGCATTCTGGCGCGGCGCGAATGTGCTCAAAGTCGGCGGGGCATTGCTGGCCGCTACATTGCTGGCGCTCAGTATGAGTAAAGCAGCGGTGGCGCGCTTGTATCTGTTGCCGTTGCTGACGCCCCTGCTGCTGGCCTGGGGCTATTATTTTGCCTGCGCATTGCAGGTCTATTTGCGCGCGCGCAAATCGCGCGGGCAAGCGGTACGGGACAATGCGACTGGCAGAACGGGGACGAAGACACAGAGTAAGTAGCCCGGTTTATAGAACGGGAAGTCATTGCACCGAATTTAATAGTAAACTACGCATTGCGCAGCACGCCGATTACGCTGCACACTGGGAGTTCCAAATTTTATTGTCTATTGCCAAGGGAGCTATTTTGCCCGTCTCGATATTAAGGCATCCAGGAGGTGTTTTCTGGTTGCTGCTGTTATGGCTTGCCTCAAATATTGCATATGCTGCGCCATCCCAGGCTATTGCGCAGACACAGGATGTGTTCAATACCGGCAGAGCCTCGGTGGTTCAGATTCGTACTATCCTTAAAGGCAGCACATCGCAATCGTCCACGGGTTCCGGGTTTTATGTCAGCGATGACGGACTTGTTATAACCAATTACCATGTTGTTTCCAGCCATGCGCTTGAACCAAAAATCTATGTTTTGGAAGGCGTGGGATCCGATGGTCAGAGTGGTGAGCTGACTTTACTGGCGGTGGATGTGCTGCACGACTTGGCGTTGTTGCGGCAGAAGGGTAAGCATTTTCCCTATCTCCGTTTTAACAGGGACGAGCTGGCCAAGGGTACCCGCGGCTTTTCTTTCGGCAACCCGCAGGACATCGGGCTGACGATTGTAGAGGGTACTTACAATGGCCTGCGTGACCATTCGTTCTATGACACGATCCATTTCACCGGGGCGATCAATGCGGGCATGAGTGGCGGGCCGGTGGTGACCAAAGCGGGGAATGTATTCGGCATTAATGTCGCCACTATGGTGAATGGTCAGCTTATCGGTTTTCTTGTGCCCGCGCATTTTGCCAGGGAGCTGGTCGAGCGCTGGCGCGCAAAGCCGGTTATTCCCTTGGAGTTTCAGCCTGAAATCGCGCGCCAGATAAGTACGCATTCCGATGCGCTGCTCAAGCGGGTTATGTTGGATCCGATGCCGGTGCAACGCCTGGGGAATTATTCAGCACCTGACCAGCTTGATACCTACATGCGCTGCTGGGCCAATTCTAACCGTGACCCGAAAAAGTTTTACCAGGCCAGTACCTATTATTGCGGTGGCAGCGCCAGCATTTTTGTTGATCAGGATGTTAATACCGGAAGCGTTTCTTTTACCCATGATTTGGTGCAAGGGGACGCGCTGGATCCATTCCGTTTCGGCAAGGTGCTGGAAAGCAATTTTCAATACGAATCTCCCGGCTGGAGAGCGGGAAACAGCAAACATTTCACCAAATATGCTTGCCGTGATAGCGTGGTCAATCTGCACGATATGCGGGCCAAAGCGGCTTTGTGTTTGCGCGAGTACCGGATGTTTCCGGGTCTGTACGATGTGATGCTAAGGGTGAGCACCTTGCGTGAGAATACCCGCGCATTGCAGACCAAGCTTAACTTGCGCGGGGTTAATTTCGATTCCGGCATGGCGTTTGTCAGCCACTACATGGATGCAATTCGATGGAACGACTAGCCTGGATTGAAGTTCTCAACCGCTACGGCGATGTGGTAAGCCGCCACCCGGTGTTTGCCTGGCCGGCGATGATCGGGCGCTCCTACCATTGCGATCTGATTCTGGATGATCCATACATTGCACCCAATCATATCGAGATTTCTGGCGAAGGCGAACGTAGCTTCCGCATAAAAGATATCGGCAGTATTAACGGCATGACCCTAGCCAATGTGCCCGGCAGAAAATCTGATGCGATCGTATCCCCGGACGACATCATCCGCATCGGGCATACCCAGATACGGGTCAGGCCGAGTGATTACACGGTAGCCCCGGAAATCCGCTATTCCGCAAAGCCATGGCAACGTCGCCCTTCGGTTTTACTGTTAAGCGCGGTCGCGTTTCTGGCGGTTTTGCTATCGGGCGCTCTGCTGAATTATACCGAAACCAACATCGGCTCTTTTGTTACGCCAGTGATTGTGGTCTGCATCATGGTGGTGTTGTGGATAGTGGCATGGTCATTCGGTGGTCGCTTGTTTGCCGGGAAGTCGAACTTTATTTCGCACGCGATCATAGGTTGTCTGGGTGTGACGCTGTTCATAGGGAGCGATATGCTGATTGACCTTATTTCATTTACTTTGGACTCATCCTTTGTCAGCAGTCTGGCTATTGAAGTTACCTTTCTCGTATTCATGCTGGTTCTGTACCTTCATTTGCGCCTGATCAGCAGAGCCAGACCCAGATATGTGGCGGGGGTTGCCGCGACAGTTGCGCTGGTGATTATTGCTACCAGCATGTTGATTGCAAATATCAAGAATGAAAATGACCTGGAGCATCAGAGTTACCGCAGCACAATAGGCCCCCCCTTCCTGCTTTTTGTAGAAGGAAAATCGCCGCAAGCTTTCATAGCTTCCATGACGATTTTGAAATCGCGGGTGCAGGAATAATTTCCTGACATAGATGCGCAGCACCAGAGCTGGTATCGTTGAAAACATCCAGGATTACCCCGCGTGACCACTCCTCAAGCCCAACAAATTCTCCACGATGTCTTCGGTTACGCCGCTTTTCGCGGCGAGCAGGAGGCCATAGTGGAGCATGTAGCTGCGGGCGGTGATGCGCTGGTGTTGATGCCTACCGGCGGCGGAAAATCGTTGTGTTACCAGCTGTCGGCTTTGTTGCGGCGCGGAGTGGGTGTGGTGGTGTCGCCGTTGATTGCGCTGATGCAGGATCAGGTGGACGCGCTCAACCAGCTTGGGGTGCGCGCTGCATTTTTGAATTCCAGTCTGGAAGCGAATGCGGCGCGCGAGGTTGCCGGGCGCTTGCTGCGCGGTGAGCTGGATCTGTTGTATGTCGCGCCGGAACGGTTGCTGATGTCCGGTTTTTTGACCATGCTGGAGCAGGTGCAGGTCGGCCCGGGTGTGGCGTTGTTCGCCATTGACGAGGCACACTGCGTGTCACAGTGGGGCCATGATTTCCGTCCCGAGTATCGCGCTCTGACGGTGTTGCACGAGCGCTTTCCGGCGGTGCCGCGCATCGCGCTCACGGCCACGGCGGACGCGCCCACCAGGCGCGAGATAGTCGAACGGCTGGCGCTGGAACAGGCGCGTGAATTTGTTTCCAGCTTCGACCGTCCCAACATTCGGTATCGCGTGACGCAGAAAAATAATGCGCGCCAGCAATTGCTGGCCTTTCTGGAGGCCGAGCATGCCAACGATGCCGGCGTCGTGTATTGCCTGTCGCGCAAAAAAGTAGACGAGACCGCGGCGTGGCTCAAAGAGCAAGGCTGGGATGCGCTGCCCTACCATGCCGGGCTGAACGCTGCGACGCGTCACGCCCACCAGCGCCGCTTCGTACATGAAGAAGGCGTCATCATCGTCGCCACCGTCGCGTTTGGCATGGGCATAGACAAACCCAACGTGCGCTTCGTCGCGCATCTTGATCTACCCAAAAGCATGGAAGGCTATTACCAGGAAACCGGCCGCGCCGGGCGCGATGGCTTGCCGGCCAATGCGTGGATGACCTACGGCCTGGGTGATGTGGTTTCCATGCGCCAGATGCTGATGTCGGGCGATGCGCCGGAAGAGCGCAAGCGCGTCGAGCTGCAAAAGCTCGATGCGCTGCTGGGTTTTTGCGAATCCACCACCTGCCGCCACCAGACACTGCTGCGCTATTTCGGCGAAGAACATCCCGGCAACTGCGCGCAATGCGACAACTGCCTGACGCCGGTGGACACCTGGGATGCCACGCAAGCGGCGCAGATGGCGCTGTCATGCGTATACCGTACCGGGCAACGGTTTGGGGTCGCGCATCTGATTGACGTATTGCTGGGCAAGGCCACCGAAAAAATCAGCAACTTCGCGCATCACCAACTGACCGTATTCGGTATCGGCCAGGCATTCGCGCAAACACAATGGAGCAGCGTCTACCGCCAGCTGGTCGCTGCTGGATTATTGCAAGTCGACATTGAAGCGTATGGTGGCTTAAGACTGACCGAAGCAGCACGCCCGGTATTGCGCGGCGAGCGCGAGGTATGGCTGCGGCGCGACGCCGAACCGGCCAAGCGCAAAGCGCAGCGTGCTGAACGCACCGCCAAATCACGCGAGCCTTTTGCCGGAGCGAATGATGATCCGCTATGGCTGGCCCTCAAAGCCAAGCGCCTCGAATTGGCGCGTGAACAAGGCGTGCCGCCCTATGTCATTTTTCACGACAGCACGTTGCAGGAAATTCTCAACCAGCGCCCCGCCAATCTCACCGAGTTAGCCAACATCAGCGGGGTGGGCCAAGCCAAACTGACGCGTTATGGAGAAGCTTTTTTACAGGTGGTAGGGCAAAGGTAGCGTAAGGGCGCCCCTAAAAATCCAATTTTCGTCGCCATACTGCGTTGCTCACAAAAAATTGCTTCTTACATATCAATCGTATGCTGCGTTGAAATTTTTTGCTCGCGCCTTGTCTGGCTTATAAACTTGAATTTTTAGTGGTGCCCGTAAGTCAATTTCTTAGTATTGGTTAGATGATAATTCCGAATTTTAGGATTTGGACGGATTCCAAAGTTTTTTATCTAGGAATCAATGATTTGAATAGGCAGTTATCTGGCTCGTTACTTGCTTAATATATCTCGCTAGCCTAGGAATTCCAAAACTAGAATCCCAAGCTAGCACTTAGTTAAACCAAACCAGAAAGGGAAGCAAATCATGAAACATTATATGTATATCGTTGCGGTTATTTTAAATCTGGGTGCCGGTTCGCAAGCATATGCCGAAGGAGCCTTGGTAGCGCAAGCCAGGTTGATGGATGCAACGGGAAAGCGCATCGGTATAGTCTCCTTGGTTGAGCATAATAAAGGCGTACAAATTACTCTTAATGCCAGAGGACTCACGCCGGGCGAGCATGGTTTACACATCCACAGGACTGGTCATTGTGTTACACCAAATTTTCTATCGGCGGGTTCCCACTTTAATCCCTATGGCACACAACATGGCATGGAAAATCCGATTGGGCCGCATGGAGGCGATTTGCCCAATCTTGTAGTTAAAGATAATGGCAATGTGGCAACTACAATGGAAAATGACCTGGTAACCCTAGAGGAGGGTTTCATCAACTCCCTGTTTGATGCGGATGGCAGTGCAATCGTGATACATGCCAAACCTGATGACGGGGTAACCAACCCAACCGGCAATTCCGGCGCACGTGTTGCTTGTGGTGTTATTGAAAAGCTGAATTAATTAAACCGCAGCCCTGTGCTGCCTGATAATTTAGCTGATTCATTTAAAAACCCTCTTCCACGGAAGAGGGTTTTTTGTATGTGGTTAAAAGAAAGCTGACAACGGCTGAACTGGCTCCATTTCAAGCTCCCCTCCCTTTGCGGTAAGCTACGCCTCGCCTGCACCATTAAATGGAAATGCTATGCACTGCCTGCCGCGCATGACTTTTTGTATGCGCCAAAGAGCGTAATCATGGCGCCTATGATGAACAGGATCAGGAAAATGTGATATTCGGCAAATGTTTTGCCCACCGATGAGAACAGTCCCTTGCCACCCCCGATAACCATGGTTGCCGATAATATTAGCTGCGCGACGGCAGCATTCGAGGGCGATACAGAAGGGAGCTTGAACGATTCAAAGAACAGGATGATCAATAACATCCAGAAATACATTCGTACCGGTTCAGTGAAAGCGGTTCCCATCAAAAAAGTGATTGCTACCAAGGTCAATAATATTCCAATACGGACCAGATTTTGTGCACTGCCAAAGTCTATTTTTTCCATGAGCCTCCCTGAAAAATGCATTGTGTTTAACCAGTATCCAATTCCAGATAGAATGGAACTCATACTCTAGCAGATAATAAACTGCCCATCTCGAAAACTTGCGGGAGAGGGGGTGTCCTGAATTTTGTGTAAACGGAATTCATCAATGCTGCGGCATTCTATCCACGAACTGGATAGTAATTAAATTTCCAATTCAATAATGCTATAATCTAGGCGATTAAACTTTAATGGAATAGCCATGGCGAGAACTGCAAGGGGAAGTGAATTACTTGCTGCTGCACTACAAGGCATAGTCAATGCACAAACGATTGAGCAGCTGCGGCAGGCGCAGGCGGTAGTGCTTCCATTGCGATGTGGAATGAGCCTGGAAGAAACTGCCAAGATCACTGGAATCTCCAAGGGTTGGGTCAGCAAGCTGCGCAATCGGTTTATACAGGGGAAATTTTCTGGGGGTATCGACATGCCCGGCCGGGGTGGCAGAAGGCGGCAACACTTCACACGGGAGCAAGAAGCGGAACTGCTCAAGCCATTTTTACAGCAAGCCCGCGAGGGGGGTATTTTGGTGGTTGGACAAATCAAGCCCCAGCTTGAAACGGCGCTGGGGCGACCCATGGCATTGTCGACGGTATACGCGCTTTTGCATCGACACAACTGGCGCAAACTGGCGCCGGATAAACAGCATCCGAAAAGTAATCCAGAGGCACAAGAGGCCTTTAAAAAAAACTCCCGGAAACGCTCGCGGAAATAGGAAAAGGCTGGGCAGGGGGTCTACCTATTCGATTAATGTTTCAGTCCGAAAAGCTTGTGGCCGGGCACCCGGACGAGGCTCGCCACTTCGACCACGCTCAGGACAGGCTTTGGTCGCATCAGTGATCCGCGTCGTTGTTGGGCTCCAAAGCCTGTCAGGCCGATGTGTCAGGCCATGTGTGTACGTGAGTACACGTATGCCTATGCTGCCGTAGAGGCCAAGACCGGAGAGATCGATTCTTTGATTCTGCCGTACGCCAATACGGAAAGTCTTCGATAGCCTCTCAGCACTGGAAAAACAGCTTCTTATTCGCCTGGCACATATTACTGGAGCGTTACTTTTTCGGGTGGAGTGCAGTCGGTGACCAAATACTTTACGGCAATCAAGCAATGAAGCAGGTGAAGTGGTGAACCTGAGCGCGACGAGAATGTTCTATGCGTGGGGAAATTCAGCAGTCTTCCCCTCAGATGCTGGCTTACGTTTTGCCTTGAAGATTGATGCGAGGCATACTGACATTACACTTCTTTCTTAGGAGCTTACCTGAAAACAAATCTGCTCGATCGCATCACCATCGAACCCGGCAAATGCGGCGGGCGTCCTTGCATTCGCGGGATGCGCATTCGTGTCAACGACATCCTTGAAATGCTGGGTGACGGGGTTGATGCGAGTGAAGGGCACCTCTAAAAATTCGAAATCCCAAGCGAGACAAGGCGTGAGCAAAAAATTGCGACGCAGCATATACGTGATATGTAAGGAGTAATTTTTTGTGAGCAACGCAGTATCGCGACGGAGTTTGGATTTTTAGAGGTGCCC
>JANPNS010000420.1:0-6561 GCA_031427575.1 Gallionellaceae bacterium | reverse complement strand
GGCACCTCTAAAAATCCAAACTCCGTCGCGATACTGCGTTGCTCACAAAAAATTACTCCTGACATATCATACATATGCGGCGTCGCAATTTTTTGCTCGCGCCTTGTCTCGCTTAGGATTTTGAATTTTTAGAGGCGCCCTAAAGCGAACAGCATTGGGACAAGACACCCCAATCATCTCGAGGATGACGCTGCGAAAACGGATGTTCAGTTGGTCGGCTTGGTCATTTCTGTTTCCAGGCTCTTGTCGATCAGCATGATCTCGATGCGGCGATTCTTCTGGCGTCCTTCCGGCGTGTCGTTCGGGGCCACGGGATCGTATTCGGCCCGGCCGGATGGCACCATGCGCTCGGGAGGTATGCCGACCTCCTGCAGAAAGCGCACTACGTTGGTTGCCCGCGCGACCGAAAGCTCCCAGTTGGTCGGGAATGTGCCCTGCAGGGATTTGGCCAGCGGCACGTTGTCGGTATGGCCGACGACCCGGATGATTTTGTGCTCGTAACCTTGCAGCGCCTCGCCAACCTTTTGTAATACCTCCTTGCCGCCCGCCTTCAGTGTCGCCCGACCGGAGTCAAAGAATATCTGCTCTGCCAGATCCACTGCCAGCATGTTCTGGTACTGCCGCACCTGGAGCTGACCCTTCTCTACTTCCTTGGACAGGCCCTGCACCAGCGCATCGTATTGCTGCTGCCGTTGCTGGCTTGCTGCCAGCAAAGCGGCCGTTTGCTGCTCCAGCGAGCCAACCTGTTGCTGCATGACTGAGCTCTTTTGCTGCTGAGCCGCATTCTGCTGTTTTAACGCGGCGTTGTCCTGTTCCAGGGCTGCCTTCTGCTGCTGCAGTTCGGTGATTTCCCCATTCTTGTCCGCTTCCAGTTTTTTGAACGTGCCGCTGCTGACGCAACCACTCGCGATGAACCCCGCCGCGAGAACGATAATACCGATGTGAATTTTCCTGATCATGTTCGTGCCCTCCCTTTTTTTCAGTAGACTATCATAAATTAATACATGACATTCCTGGTTTTCATTGCTTGATTTGGCTGCTCAAGTAAATGGGTAGAAAAGTTGTCTTCCCCGCATTATTTGTGGCGGCCTTTCTTGGAGCAGGTGACGGCGACGATGTTGAGGGTGTCTGTGTCAAAGGCGGCGCTGATGGGTTTGATCTCGCACGCCTGCTTGGTCGGCGCGGTCTTGATGGCGACGTGGTAGTCACTGCCATCGGGCAGGCGCATGTCGGGGAAGATGAAGTTGCCGTTACTTGTGATCGCGAGGTCGTTCGCCCCATTGAGCTGTAGCACCAGCCCTTTGCCAACAAGACCGGAGACCGTGCCCCCGACGGCGAAGCTGTTAGTGGTGCAGATGATGGCAATGTTGTTGATGGCAGTGTCAGCGATGCTGCCGCTACCCTGGCTGACCTTGCACGTCTGTCTGACCGGCGTGGAAGGCAATGTTTTGACTGTGACGGCGTAGGCACTGCCTTTGGCTAGCGCATTGGGGAAATTGAATTTGCTGTTGACGTTGACTGCCAGATCGTTTGCACCGTTGAGCTGGAGCAGTAGCCCGCTGCCGGCAAGCCCGGACACCGAACCACCGACGGTGAGAGCGGTGACAGGTGGTGGCGGTGCTTTCGCGTTCTCGCCGCAACCAAGCAATCCAACAATCGTGGACACCATCAATGCTGCACTCACCGTTTGTATGATCTTTGCCATCACTCGCTCCTTAGTCGTTCGTGTATCCGAACATCGATTGAAGTTTGTTATTCAGGTGGCTATTTTTGCCTTGAGATAACACTGTAACTTTATATTCAGCGTGATTGTACACAATTTATGCGGGCGATTTGCTATTGACAGGAATTGGGCAACGCTATTGCGCCTGAAGCTTACGCGGGTTAACCTGCTCCCGCCGGGCGGAGAATGGCTCAAGGGAAAATCGGTCAATATCAAGGGAGTGACCATGCAGAACAAAACGATATCTGAATCTCAACTGCTGCATAATGATCCGCGACGACAATTGCTTGCCCAGCTCAAGGCGTGTCCGCCAAACGAAGCTGCCATGCTGCTTATATCGGCAGAACCCTCGCTGGCCTGTGAGGCGCTGGCCGAGCTCAATCCTTCGTTCACTCAGGGCGTCCTGAGCGCGTTGCCGGACGAATTGCGCCAGACGATAATCAATCGTGCTACGCCGGAACTGGCGCGCCAATGGGAGCGCAACCGGTCATTTGAGGCAGGCACTATCGGCCATTTCATGGAACCGATATATGCCATGTTTCACCCCGAAATGACGGTGCATGAGGCGATCGAAAAGCTGCGTGCTCTGGTTAAAATTGCGTTCATCACCTATGGTTATGTGACCGATGCGGAGCGCAAGCTGCTTGGCCTGGTCACCATGCGCGATCTTTTGTTTGCCGAACGGAATGTGAAGCTGGCCGACATCATGCTGCGTGATGTGTTTGTGTTCCGCCCCGGCATGGCCGTGTCGGAAGCAATGAAACTGTCGCTCAGCCGCCATTATCCGGTTTATCCGGTGTGCGACGAACAGGGGAAGTTGTTGGGTTTGGTGCGCGGCCAGGCGATTTTCGAAACGCAAGTTTTTGAAATTACCGCCCAAGCCGGCAGCATGGTCGGTGTCGAAAAAGAGGAACGCATCTCGACACCCATGCTGCGCAGCTTTATGTTTCGCCATCCGTGGTTGCAGCTCAACCTGTTGACCGCGTTTTTGGCGGGTGGCGTGGTGGCCCTGTTTCAGGGGACGATAGACCAGCTGGTCATACTCGCGGTATTTCTGCCCGTCCTGGCTGGACAGTCGGGGAACACCGGCTGCCAAGCGCTGGCGGTCACGCTGCGGGGAATAACATTGGGCGAAATAAAACCAGGCGATTCGCGCAAGCTGATCGCCAAGGAAGGGCTGCTCGGCGCGATGAACGGCGCTCCGGTCGGGATAGTCACGGGAATCGCGATGTACATCATTGCCAACGCGCAACACTCGCCGCATGCTCTGGTGCTGGCCGTGGTGGTTTTTCTGGCGATGGTCGGAGCATGCACCATAAGTGGCATTTCCGGCGCCATCGTCCCGCTTACGCTCAAACGTTTCGGCACTGACCCGGCGACGGCCTCAAGCATTTTTCTGACCACTGCTACCGATGTTGTGAGCATGGGCATGCTGCTCGGACTGGCCTCTATTCTGATCAGTTGAAAAAGAGGATCAAGCGTAACAGATTGCCCGCCTTTGCTGGTAGAGTGGTAACGAGGGAAAGTGTGGATCATGCAAGGGAGCATCAATAAGGTTAAGTATTTTACAGATTGACACGAACCACCCCGCCCCCTGATAATCCGTCTATGATTTCGCTACCTGTATGCCATCCCATTCGAGTTCGCGCCAGCGCACACCTGTGTGCGATGTGGCGTTTTTCCCTTCGTGGTCTGGTGAGTTAGCGTTTAATAAGTATTGTTCGCTTTAGCAGTTTCCCCAAGGCCACAGAATGTTTCTGTGGCTTTTTTGTTTTTGCTTGCTGTCTGGAGAGGATATATGTCGCTGCCCGCTGCGTTTGTTTCGGTCATCCTTATCTGGTCTACCACGCCGCTTGCCATCAAGTGGAGTGCGCTGGGTGCCGGGTTCAGCTTTGCCGTGTTTACCCGCATGGCGATTGGCACGCTGTTGTGCCTGGTGTTGCTGGCAGTGTTGCGCATACGCTTTCCCTGGCACCGCAAGGCGCGCCTGAGTTATCTGGCCAGCGGTTTGAGCATGTTTGCTGCGATGGCGCTGACTTATTGGTCGGCGCAATATGTCAGCTCGGGCATGATCTCGGTGATGTTCGGTTTGTCTCCTCTGGTTGCCAGCCTGGGTGCGGCGCTGTGGCTGAAAGAGGAGGCGATCACGCCGAGCAAGTTGACAGGGATGTTGCTGGGGCTGGCAGGTTTGGTGCAGGTGTTTTGGGGTGGCTTAAGTCTCGGTGATGCTGCAGCGCTGGGTTTGCTTGCGCTGTTCTGCGCGGTGGTGGTGCAATCGCTCGGCCTGGTTTGGATCAAAAAAATCGGTGATGACAGCCCGCCGCTGGCCACGACTTTAGGTTCGTTACTGGTTGCCTTGCCATTATTTTTTATCACATGGTGGCTGGCAGACGGGCGCATACCTGAATTTTTACCGGGACGTGCGCTTGCCGCGATTGTATATTTGGGGGTGTTCGGCTCGGTGTTGGGGTTTGCGTTGTATTACTACATGATCAAGCATCTGGATGCGGGACGGGTTGCTTTGATCACGCTGGTTACACCTGTGTTGGCGCTGCTGCTTGGCTATGGTTTGAATCACGAGGTAGTGCTGCCGCAGGTGTGGTTCGGCACGGCATTCATATTGCTGGGCTTGGGGCTGCATCGCTGGGGAGCGCTGTGGTTGGCGTATTTGCCGATAGGGCGGGGAGAGAGATAAGTCGCATGGCCGGGGAATACCCTTCAGGGCGTATCTCGCAGCTGCTCCAGTTGGCGAATTTTGTTTCCAGGCTGGATCCCATGTTGGGCAAACCAGCCTCTGTTCATTTCCAGTGCGTATATCGCATCGCCCTGGGCGCTGTGGGTATCTGTGGTATTGGGTTGCATGTCTGCTATGTTGAGGATAGTGCCATCGGCGGCGATGAAGGCGATACTTAATGGAAGCGGCGTGTCTTTCATCCAGAAGCTGACCCTGTCGGCTTTTTTGAAAATGAACAACATGCCGCAGTCTGCGCACAGGTGGCCGCGTTGCATCAAACCGCGTTCCTGGCTTTGCGGCGTGCGGGCGACCTCGGCATAAACGTGGTGTTGGCCTATGTGCAGGGTGATCGTCTCAGCCCATGCCGATGGCAGGGCAAGAGCGAGGCAGAGCTCGAAGGTGACGCGCAGCAGTTCCATGAGCCATTCAGTTTATCAAATTATCCAGGGCACCTCTAAAAATCCAAACTCCGTCGCGATACTGCGTTGCTCACAAAAAATTACTCCTTACATATCATATATATGCGGCGTCGAAATTTTTTGCTCGCGCCTTGTCTCGCTTAGGATTTTGAATTTTTAGAGGCGCCCTCCAGTGTTAAACTTCAGACAATACAGCCTTGCGCGCGATGGGCTACAATTGCGCAACTGATTTTTTACTATCCGTTTTTGATATGAACCCTGTGCTTGTATTCGATATTGAAACCATCCCCGACATTGCCGGGCTGCGCAGTTTGTATGCGCTCGATGCTGCCGTGAGCGATACTGATGTGGCTGAGATGGCTTTTCAGATGCGCCGTCAGAAGACCGGCAGCGATTTTCTGCAACATCATTTGCATCGTGTGGTGGCTATTTCCTGCGCGCTGCGCGAGGGCGACAGTTTCCGCGTGTGGTCGTTGGGCGGCCTGGAAGACGACGAGGGTGCGCTCATCCAGCGTTTCTTTGATGGTATCGAAAAATATACGCCGCAACTGGTGTCGTGGAACGGCGGCGGATTCGACTTGCCGGTGCTGCACTATCGAGGTTTGATTAACGGTGTGCAGTGTGCGCGCTACTGGGACATGGGCGAGGACGATAAGGATTTCAAGTGGAACAACTACATCAGCCGTTATCACTCGCGCCATCTTGACTTGATGGATTTGTTGGCCATGTACACTGGCCGCGCCAATGCACCGCTGGACGATCTGGCCAAACTGATCGGCTTTCCCGGCAAGCTTGGCATGGATGGCAGCAAGGTGTGGGAAGCATACCAACAGGGCAAACTGGAAGATATCCGCAACTACTGCGAGACCGATGTGGTGAACACCTGGTTGCTGTTCGCGCGCTTTCAGATGATGCGTGGTGTCTTTACCCGCGCACGTTATCAGAAGGAATGCGATTTGGTGCGCGCTGAATTAGGCAAGCTCGAACAGCCACACTGGCGCGAGTTTCTTACCGCTTGGCCTAAATCAAAGTAACCATGCATAAATTACGCCGTGCCTGGCTGGTGCTGGGCTGTGTATGGGTTGCCGCAATCGCCTATCTTTCTCTCATACCTCATTCGCCACAGCCGATGCATTTTGAATATTCTGACGCTGTGGAGCACGCGCTGGCATATGGCCTGTTGATGTTGTGGTTCAGCCAGACCTACCAAAAACTTGCGCATCGTATTCTGCTGGCGGCATTGCTGATAGCCTTGGGCGTCAGCGTGGAATTCTTGCAGCGCATGACCGGCTACCGCTATTTTGAATACTCTGACATGCTGGCGAATAGCGTGGGCGTGCTGTTAGGCTGGGCGCTGGCAAACACAGTGTTGGGGCGGATAGGCATCATGCTGGAAATAAAATTCAAATAGTTGGGTGAGATGACTGAAAAAACCGTGCACGCAAACAGCGTGCTGATTGAGTCGCTGGACTATGAAGGCCGTGGGATTGCGCACGCGGATGGCAAGGTGGTTTTCATTGAGGGCGCGCTGACCGGAGAGCGCGTGACCTATTCTTCGTACCGCAAGAAACCCAGCTTTGAAATAGCGAAAATCGGCCAGATTATCCAGCCGACTTTCATGCGCGTAGAACCCAAATGCAAACACTTCGGCGTGTGCGGCGGTTGCTCCATGCAGCATATGGATG
>JANPNS010000419.1:0-2431 GCA_031427575.1 Gallionellaceae bacterium | reverse complement strand
TGGGAACGTTGCCGCCATTGGGTGCGATCTCCCAGAGTTCGATTAGTTGCCGGCCTGATCGTGATGGCGTTTGGCATATATGGGCTGATCAAGGTGGGGTATGTTTTTGCTGTGCATGGTTGGGCGGGGAGCTGTCATGTGGATGCTTGATAAGGACACCTCTAAAAATCCAGATTTTAGTTCCGGCATAACCTGAAGGTTAGCCTGCACTGCAACTTCGTTGTATCCCAACTGCTGCGTTGCAGAAAAAATTTCTTGCTTACATATCATACATATTCGGCGCTGCAAAACGAAGTTTCAGAGTAGGGTAACCTTTAGGTTAGCCGGAACTAAAATTTTTTCCGCGCCTTTTCATTTGGGCGAACTCTGAATTTTTAGAGGTGTCCATAAGGCGTGATGCGCAAATTCTTTTTACTGTTGTTGATTTTGCAGCTTGGCGGGTGCGGGGAGCCGGAGATGCCGTCGCCCTTCCATTCCGCAGATGTCACCTGGCGGCATGCGCAGGCTGATTTTCAGCTAACCGATTTTAATGGCAAGCCTCGCAGCCTATTGGATTTCAAGGGAAAAGTGGTCGTGCTGTTGTTTGGTTACACCCACTGCCCCGATGTATGCCCTACCACGTTGGCCGACTTGGCGCAGGTTATGCGCCTGCTGGGCAAGGATGCGAGCCGGGTACAGGTGTTATTTGTCACGCTGGATCCGGAACGAGACAGTCCTGAGCTGCTCGCGAAGTTCGTGCCGTCCTTTGACCCGTCTTTCCTGGCTTTATATGGTAGTGCACAGGCCACCGCCCAGGCGGCCAAGGCATTTGGCGTGAGCCATGTGAAACAGTATGACAAGCGCGGAGGTTATACGCTGGATCATAGCGACGGAATGTATTTGCTGGGCTTGCGAGGCAAACCATTGTTGCTCTCCCCTCACGGGCAGCGCGCTGAACATCTGGTGCACGACATTAGATTGCTGCTGGCCATCGGTCGGTAAATAAATTCGAATACCCCTGCTGTACACTCAAAATTTTCACTTTAAATTAAACAAGTTAACCTTCCCCTTACAATACGCGCACTTTTCCTCACTCTGCCCTTCCCAAGGCGTGAGAAGGGCTACCCAACTCCGCAGCAAAGAAAAAACGGGTAAAGTTGATATTTTTACTCAACTTTACAGGAATGCGGGCATTTCGATTTGGCGTTGACAAATAGTTCAATTTTCCCCTTTACTTGACCATAATAAGCGTGCGATTATTGCGAAGCTTTGTAAAGCTGTAACGAGGGGTGTGTTGTTTGTCTCGTGGTAGTAGGCAAATTACACATTGTTTTTAACTTAGCTGTGGGGAGGAGATTCCTGTGGAAGCAACTAATGCGACATCAGTAAAGTACGATTTTGATGTGGTTCGATGGTTTACCATCGCATCCATAGTCATGGCTGTAATCGGTACGTTATTAGGTGTTTGGGCAGCGTCGCAGTTGGCGTTCCCATTCATGAACTTTGACATTCAAGAAATAACATTTGGGCGCTTGCGTCCGATACATACCAATACGGTGATTTTTGGGTTTGGCGGTAATGTCTTGATGGCGGCAGGTTATTACACGGTGCAACGCACCTGTGGCACTAACTTGTGGAGCAATAAGATGGCATGGTTCACATTCTGGGGCTGGCAGCTCGTCCTCATTTGTATGTGGATTACCTACCCGCAGGGAATTACGCAATCCAAAGAATATGCCGAGGCCGAATGGCTGTTGGATATTTTAATCGGCATAGCCTGGGTTGCCTTCAGCTTTAACTTCATGATGACTATTGCGAATCGAAAAACTTCGCACATCTACGTGTCAAACTGGTTTTTCATGAGCATGATGATCATGATTACCTATTTGCATGTGATCAATAATCTAGTTATCCCGGTCAGCTGGACAACGTCCTACTCGATTTACTCTGGCGTGCAGGATGCCATGATTCAATGGTGGTGGGGTCATAACGCGGTGGGCTTCTACCTGACTGCGGGCTTTTTGGGGATCATGTACTACTTCGTACCCAAGCAAGCGGGTCGCCCGATATTCTCATATCGTCTTTCCGTGCTGCACTTCTGGACACTTTCGTTCGGTTATGTATGGCTGGGCGCGCACCACTTGCAATACACTGCCTTGCCAGACTGGACCGGCTCGGTGGGCGCAGGTATCTCGTTGGCGATGATTATCCCTTCCTGGGGTGGCGCGATGAACGGCATGATGACGCTGTCCGGTGCGTGGGATCGTTTGCGTACCGATTATGTGTTGCGCTTCCTGGTCGTGGCGTTGGCGTTTTACGCGATGTCCACTTTCGACGGCCCGGTCATGGCGATCAAGAGCGTGAATGCTTTGTCGCACTATACTGATTGGACGGTGGGACACGTT
Source organism: Gallionellaceae bacterium (assembly GCA_031427575.1). GTDB lineage: Bacteria > Pseudomonadota > Gammaproteobacteria > Burkholderiales > Gallionellaceae > Nitrotoga. The sequence goes on along the minus strand of JANPNS010000419.1, from coordinate 47 downwards.
CATGCCGGCGCATTGGGCTGGATGGGCATGATTTCATTCGGCGCGCT
>JANPNS010000418.1:0-10321 GCA_031427575.1 Gallionellaceae bacterium | reverse complement strand
TGGCGGTCTGCATTGCCTGAAACGCTAGTTCGTGGCCTCTGCTTTTTTCTTGCTCGTTTCGGTAACGAATTCGTTATGCACGTGACCGCATTATTGGTCAGTAGCCACGTTGTGGCCTCGCTGCGGGCAGTTCTATCGTTCCGGCTTTTTTAGGCGCTTCGGCTGCCTCCTTGGGGGTGACAAGTTTGACCGCCTGTTCCGAGAACGTGTTGTAGTCCTTCGCAGCAGCATCAGCAGATGTTGCTGCGGCTGTCGCGGCCGCAGATGCCGCGAGCGCTGACATTTTCAGGGCTTCTGCCTCCTTTTGCTTGGTCGCGGCAATCTGCTTTTGGACTTCCGAAAACGCTTGCACACAATTTCTGAAGGTCTCAAGCGCGCGTCATCTACCGATAGGACAGGCGCATCACCCCATCCACCTGTTTCATTTCAAAGTGGCTCAATACATTCATCCCCAGCAGATCAACTTCCATATCGGGCATGACAGCGACCGCCACATTTTGCATCTGGAAGCTGCCTATCGTCAGTTCCGGAACCATGGCGACGCAACCGGTGATTGTGCCACTGGCCGTTCTGAAAGTGGATGGTTTGCAGTCACGTATGCCTGCCAGTTTGGCTGTCCTGGCCGAGAGCGAGGTTAAGGATGCGCCGGTATCGATCAGGTAGGTGACGGGAGAGCCATTGATGGAACCGGTAATATGGTAATGGCCGTCGCTATGCCGAGGAATTTCCATCACGCCATTGCCGATGAATTTAAACGCGGGAGGTTCGGATTGCGGAGCGGAAGATTTGATAAAGAGTTGTATATCAGCAGCGCTTGAGCCCGAAGATTGTGCGGTAAGTTGAACGGGCTGTAACGGCAGCACGGTAAGGGTGCGGTTAAATTTTATCTCCTGTCCGTCTAAAAACCCGGTGCGCGAATTGCACCAGGAATTTCCAACTGAAAACAGTAAATCATATTGGCCTGACGGTAATCCGACCTTGGCTGTTTGACCGGCGTGCACTAAAATAGACAAATAGGGGATGACGGTCTTAGGTGCGGTAAAGGTTGCCATGAAGGAGTGGCGGTGGTCATTTTGCAGCGTAATCTCAGAATTGCTTGGACTGTCCTGCTGGATATTGCTGGCGGGGAAAACATGCGTTGTCCCGTTCTCTGGCATGGTGGCATCGCATTTGCTGTCGGACAAGCGCGCGCTGTTATTGGCCGCGATGTTGGTGTCGTAGGTGCTGGATGGGGTGACGCTACGGTTAAAATGCTGGAAACCAAGGTATCCGCCCCATGCCAATAATCCCAGCAGGACAATTTTTTTGATTGGGCTACCGGTTTCATTTTCATGACTGGTATACGAGACAGCGGGCGCAGAGTTGATTTCCACCACTTTGCCGGGCTTGGTATTAAGTGGGTTGCTGGTGATGTGCTGATGGAATAGCTCGGCAATTTTGGCAAACAGCTCGTTTCCATCCGGCTGAGATAACCAGTTGCTGCCGTTATACCCATATTCAATGCCGCCTGATCTGGCGGCCAGCCATATTTTATGGGTGCGGCTGTCATAATTGATGATGATGCGCTGGCCATCGGCAAATTCCAGTTTAAGGCCAGAGCTGCTTAGTGTCCGTTTAATGGCGACACCGCTGTCGCTCGCCATTTGGCCGATGTGGGCAAATACGGCGGCTGTTGATTCGTTGAATTCACTTTCCGTCATATAATCTCGCCTGTCCCTTTTTATGTGGATCTAATCATGCGTATGATTGGCATTATGTTGCTGTTAGCCCTGTTACTGCAAGGCTGTGGTCACAAGGGGGCGATGTATTTGCCACAGCAGCCCAGCGCCACGCCCCAATCTGACACTACACCAACGCAACCCGACCAGAATAAATGACATGAACGATTACTTCAGTTACCAGAATAACCAGCTCTGTGCCGAGCAGATGCCGCTGGCCGACATCGCGCAGCGCTTCGGCACGCCTTGCTACGTCTATTCGCATGCTGCGCTTACCAATAGCTATGGTCAGTTTGCCGAAGCGTTCAAGGGGCGCGAGCATTTGATCTGTTACGCGGTCAAGGCCAACCCCAATCTGGCCATCCTGAACCTGTTCGCCAAACTGGGTGCGGGCTTCGATATTGTTTCCGGTGGTGAATTGCAGCGCGTGCTGGCGGCCGGGGGGGCGGCCAATAAAGTGGTGTTCTCCGGCGTGGGGAAAACGCTGGCGGAAATTCGCCAGGCGCTGGAAGCAGGGATACTGTGCTTCAATGTGGAATCGGAAGCGGAGCTTACGCGTCTGAATGAAGTGGCTGGGCAGATGGGCAAGGTGGCGCCAGTAAGCTTGCGGGTAAACCCGGACGTGGACGCGAAAACGCACCCCTATATTTCCACCGGGCTGAAGCAGAACAAGTTTGGCGTGGCCTACATCCAGGCCCAGGCGTTATATCGCCAGGCAAGCGGCTTGCCGCATGTGCGCGTGACCGGCATGGATTGCCATATCGGTTCGCAGCTGACCGAACTGAGCCCGTTCATCGCGGCGGTGGAAAAGGTGCTGGCACTGGTTGATGCGTTGGCGCGTGATGGCATCCGGCTGGAACATCTCGATTTGGGCGGCGGGCTGGGCATACGCTATAACGACGAAACGCCTCCCACCATTGCCGAATATTCTGTTGCGTTGCTGGGCACCCTGAAGGGCCGCAGCGAAAAGATACTGGTGGAGCCGGGACGGGTGCTGGTGGGGAATGCCGGGCTGCTGCTGACCCGGGTTGAATATCTCAAGCATGGGGAAGAAAAGCATTTCGCCATCGTGGATGCAGCGATGAATGACCTGATGCGCCCGGCTCTGTACGATGCTTTTCACTCCATTTTGCCGGTTAAAGGTGGAAATCATGCAGCCCCTCTCCCCAACCCTCTCCCGAAAATACCCTCTCCTCAATCCTCTGATGGAACAACTAGCCATTCGACTAGGCTATCAAAAGACGATAGCCAAGTCGCTGGTTATCCCGCAAGCGGGGAGAGCGAAGCGAGGGGGGCGAAGCCAAGCGAACGAGAAAAGAATATGTTAATTCCAGCGGGAGAGGGGGCAATCGAGAAAAGCAATTCTTTAATCTACGAGGTGGTGGGACCGGTGTGCGAGACTGGCGATTTCCTCGGACACGCCCGTCAATTGGCCATCTCGCAGGGGGATCTGCTGGCGGTAATGTCGGCTGGAGCGTATGGCATGAGCATGAGTTCCAACTACAACACGCGTCCGCGTGCAGCCGAAGTGATGGTGGCGGGAGAGGATGTACAGCTCATCCGGGAACGGGAATCGGTGCCGCAGCTGTTTGCCGGCGAAAAAACTTTTTTGTAGTTTTTTTGAAAAAAATGCATAAATCTATTGCGCTATATTTTTAATCGCGCATAGAATGCGACACCAGACGATTTTCCGGCGGCAAAGGTAAACGAAGCAGATGTTTGGGAGTGCGGATTTGCACGCAATGCAGTACTTGGTTCGAGTCAAATAATCTTATATAAGGAATGAAAATGGCTACAACAGTTAGCACAGCAAAGAGCAGCACAACTAAAAAGTCCGCAGCAAAAAAAACCTCCACCAAGCCGAAAGCCAAGAAAGCCGCCGCCAAGAAGCCAGCAGCTAAAAAAGTAACGGCCAAGAAACCGGCAGTGAAAAAGCCAGCAGCTAAAAAGGCAGCAGCCAAGAAACCGGCAGCTAAAAAAGCGGCAGCCAAGAAGCCAGTAGCGAAAAAAGCAGCGGCCAAAAAACCGGCAGCGAAAAAAGCGGCAGCTAAAAAGCCAGCAGCCAAAAAACCGGCCAAGGCAAAAGGCATACTCGGCGCTTAAGTACCTGTGGATTAGGGCGGGCGCCGAGCTGCGTTTCCGCCCTTTCTGGGAATAAGTGTTTTACGCGGCTCGGTGCGGTTGGTTTTTCTTTACGCTAAAGCTTGTTGATACTCAACAGGCCGTTTGTCTTTTCCAGTATTTCCTTGTCTGTGAGCTTCAGGCGTGTTGGGATTTTCTATAGGGCACCTCTAAAAGTCCAAACTCCGTCGCGGTACTGTGTTGCTCACAAAAAATTACTCCTTACATATCATACATATGCGGCGTCGAAATTTTTTGCTCGCGCCTTGTCTCGCTTAGGATTTTGAATTTTTAGAGGCGCCCTATACCTGCCCAGAATTGGCGATTGCGTGAAGATAACCGTGTAACGCAATCAGCCCGCAATATCCTTGAGCAGGGCGCTGCGTGTGTCACCAGTGATTGCTGTCCGAGCAGAATAAACCGAATGGTCTATGCCGATCTCAAGCGCTGTACCATTGCCTAATGCTTTACGCATGATGCTATTCAGTTCGAAACGCAGAAAATGCACGGCCGACGTTTTCTCTTCGTTTTCCCGTTCCAAATCTTCGTCGGCGATCGCGTATACCTTGGCGCTGCCTGCTACTTGTACCCATACTCTGCGTTCGACCCCCTTCAACTGTGACAGCATGGTTGCGCGCTCGGCCACGTCCGGATATTCGATCAGCATGGTCGCTTTCCAATTGCCGCCATCGGGGATTAGAGGATTGTAGGCCTCCAGTTCTTCCTGAATGCCCGCCTCCTCGAACACTTTCTCGACACGCAAAATTTCCTGCACTTGATAGCGTATGGTCAATTCGTCCTCGAACAGCAGCGTGACATGCTCACCCAGCGCCACTTTGCGTTTTTGCTTGTGTGCCATGACTTCGGCGCGGAAAGCGGCGCGCGCCTTAGCGTAGGCTTCCAGTGTCATCAGGCTGTCGCGCTTGATAGTCATGGCTGCTCTCCCGGCAATCCGTAAGCAATGCGCAGCAGAGTGAGCGGGTGCTTCTTGCGTGCGGCATTTTCACCCATACCCTGCATGATATGGCGCGCGGCAATAGCGCAATCGGAACTGACGTAATCGGGATCGCCTTCGGCCATTTTCCTGAACACCGGTTTGCCGATTTTCATGGACTGTTCAAAAAATTCAGTCTTTACTCCCCAAGTGCCATCGTGCCCGGAACAGCGCTCGACGGTGTTAAGCGTCGTGCCCGGCACCAGCTGCAACATCTCGCGTGTTTTCTGCCCCATGTTCTGCACGCGCGAATGACAGGGGATGTGATAAGACACTTGTCCCAAGGCTTGCTTGAAATCGATATTCAATAAACCATCGCGCTGGCGCAGCATGAAGTATTCAAACGGATCGAACATCGCCTCCGCCACCGCCTTGACCTCGGCATCGTCCGGAAACATCAACGGCAATTCCTGCTTGTACATCAGCGCGCAGGAAGGCACGGCAGCGAGGATGGCATAGCCATCACGCGCCAGTTTTGCCAGATGTGGAATGTTTTCATTTTTCAGTTTTTCAACTGCGTCCAGATCGCCCAGCTCCAATTTTGGCATGCCGCAACAGGCTTCCTTTTCAACCAGGCGCGCGGGAATTTCGTTGTGCGCCAGAATACTCAACAAATCGTGACCGATGCCCGGCTCGTTGTAATTCACATAACAAGTCGCGTAAATGGCGACCTTGCCCGGCGTGTTTTCGCCATTTTTGATAGGGAACTCGTCATTTGCTGACGCATTCGCACGGAAGGTGTGCGAACTGTATTCGGGCAACTGGCGCTCTTGATGTATACCGAGCACTTTGTCCATGACCTTGCGCGCTGCAGGTGTGCGATTAAGCGCATTCACGGTTTGCGCTATCACAGGAATGCTGGCCAGCTTGCCCATTGCGTCGGTACTGGAGAGCAAGCGGTCACGGAATCGGGTTTCACCTTTTTTAAACTTGACCGCCTTGGCGCGCAACATCAAGTGCGGGAAATCAAGTTGCAGGGGATGCGGCGGCACATAAGGGCACTTGGTCATAAAGCACATGTCGCACAGATAGCATTGATCCACCACTTGCCAATAAACCGGCTTGGCCACGCCATCCAACTCGCCAGTCGGGCTTTGGTCTATAGCATCAAACAGCATGGGGAAAGTATTGCACAAATTAAAACAGCGACGGCAACCATGACATACATCGTAAACTCGATGCATCTCTTTGAGCAGGCTGGTTTCGTCGTAAAACTCCGCGTTGCGCCAATCCAAAGGATGGCGCTGCGGCGCCTCAAGATTGCCCTCGCGTGCTGTCATGCGTACCTCAGGAAATTATTTTTGACCCCCGCGCATTGCTCGTGGGGGGGTGAGATTTAATCTACCAAGCTGTCCAGCGCCTTCTGGAAACGGTTGGCGTGGGAACGCTCAGCTTTGGCCAATGTCTCGAACCAATCGGCAACTTCTTCAAAACCCTCAGCACGCGCAGACTTGGCCATGCCCGGGTACATGTCGGTGTACTCATGCGTCTCACCGGCGATGGCTGCTTTCAGGTTGTTGCGCGAGGAGCCGATCGGCAGGCCAGTAGCCGGGTCACCCGATTCTTCCAGATATTCCAAGTGGCCGTGCGCATGGCCAGTTTCGCCTTCAGCAGTGGAGCGAAATACCGCTGAAACGTCGTTCTGACCCTCCACATCGGCTTTGGCGGCAAAGTACAAATAGCGACGGTTGGCTTGCGATTCTCCCGCGAATGCGGCTTTCAGGTTTTCTTCCGTTTTGCTTCCTTTGAGTTTCATCTTGCTCTCCTTAAATAAGGTCGGGTATATATATTTTAGACTTGGTCGAAATAATTATATAACAGAATCTTCTAATAACATACCACTGCGGGTAAACTTTTTTGTACTCAGCTATGTTTAAAAGTACTTAGCTATATGAAAATAAATAAATAAATTGATGGGAAGGCCAATAAAACGTGCGCGATGGTTTTTAGGGCAAGAAAGTTGGGGTAACCCAAGATTTGTTGAAGTATACGCCTAATTGATCACAAATAAACCAACGCGCTCAGCACTTTCTGGAACAACAAGCTAACCTCGTCGGCCAAGCCTGGTGACCATGCTGCAGGCCAAACCATAAAGGGCGCCTCTAAAAATCCAAACTCCGTCGCGATACTGCGTTGCTCACAAAAAATTACTCCTTACATATCATACATATGCGGCGTCGTAATTATTTATTCGCGCCTTATCTCGCTTAGGATTTTGAATTTTTAGAGGTGCCCTAAAGACCGAGTTACTCGCTAATGTCGCTTAACCGGCATCCAAGCCGAAGATCAGCGCAAATACTGCAAAAGCGACATGCATGAGTGGCATAGTAATTGCTATAATTTTGGGGACAAGGGTCAATTGAGCCAGCCACATTGAATTATACATAGCGACATAAATCTACTGAGCGAATGAAGGGCTGCGTTGCACTAAAAGTACGCAATCCGCTATCAGCTAAAGCTGATGCGGAATTGTCAGCGCGGTGCTCGGAATCCTCGTGTATGTATCTATACACTCCGGCTCCTGCGCTCGGTGCGCCTTGCCCTTCATACGCTCGCTACGATTTCTGCCGCTATGTATAGCTGGGTTGGGAAGTCGGGGCTCAGTGCAAGGTTTTCCTGGAAACAGTCCAAGCGGTGCGATTGATGCTTGGCCAGCGTGGTTCGCGCATGTCGGTATTCCAGCCGCCCCTTAGAACCTGAATTCTGGTTAAATAGCGCGTTACTGACGACTAAAATTTTGCCACTAGATCCAACTGATGAATAACAATTCTATTAAATATGAATCTTTAGACCGACTTCGCTCCTCTATAGTCCTCGGTTTTATGGTTGTTGGCATATGGTATTTGCATTGGCGTTTTTCAACCCTCTCAGACGCCGCCCCATTTTTTAGTGTAACCCTGTATGCCGCAGAAATATATGGTTTCTGTAGCTCCATGCTGAACGCATTTACCTGTTGGCGTTTAACAGTAAGACAGGCCTCGCCTCCGTTAGACGGTAAATCGGTAGATGTATTTATTCCTACCTATAACGAACCGGTAAATTTAGTCCGAAAAACCGTTATAGCGGCCATTAACATGGAATATCCACACGAGACTTGGCTGTTGGACGATGGTAACCGGCCCGAGATGAAAGAGTTAGCCGAGCGCCTGAAGGTTCGGTATATCGCACGCACGGAAAATCTGCACGCTAAAGCTGGCAATCTGAATAACGCCCTGATGCACAGCAAGGGTGAATTCATCGCTGTTTTTGATGCTGATCATGCTCCCCAGAATAATTTTCTGACCAGGGTCCTTGGTTACTTTGCCGACGACCAGGTTGCTTTCGTGCAGACTCCGCAGGATTTCTTCAATCTCGATTCATATATGCACCGGGCGCAGGAAGATAAACGGCAGATATGGTCTGAACAATCACTCTTCTTTTCAGTGATTCTGCGTGGCAGAGACTACTGGAATGCTGCTTTTTTTTGTGGCAGTTGCGGAGTTTTAAGAAGGAGCGCACTGGAAAAAATTGGTGGCTTTGCCACCGAAACGGTTACCGAAGATATTCATACCTCGGTCAGATTGCACAAGGCGGGCTTCAGGTCGGTTTACCATTGTGAGTCGCTGGCTTATGGAATTGCTCCGGCCACTGCGGATCCTTTTCTCAAGCAGCGAATTCGCTGGGGTCAGGGCAATATGCAGGTACTCATGAAAGAAAATATTCTCTTTACCAGCAAGTTAACTCTTGCTCAAAAAACGAATTATATAGCGTCAATAATGACCTGGTTTGATGGCTGGCAGAAAGGGATATTTTATGTAACTCCGATCATCATACTGTTTACCGGGGTTCTGCCCATTAATACCGGCTTAAACGAACTATTGCTGCATGTTATACCCTACTACTTGCTCGGACTCTTGGTCTTTGAGGAAGTAGGCCGTGGCTACGGAGGCACCTTATACATCGAGCAGTACAACTTTATCCGGTTTGCAGCATACATTCAGTCAACATTCGGTTTGTTTTTGGGGAAGCTGAAATTCCAAGTCACATCAAAGGTTCGCGATAGCTCAGTTAAGCGCAACAGCAACCTTTGGCCGGCGATGGCTATATTGCTTTTTAGTACTGCCGCCGCGCCTTTTGGTATTGTCTCCTACCTTGGAGGCAGCACCCTCCCTCCAGACGCATTGTCATACAACCTGTTCTGGGTTGGTGTTAATTGTTTCATAGGATTTTCTGCGTTTAAATTCACAAAAAAAAGCCAGGATTTCACGAGAAACGAGTACCGCTTCCCGATACCACTGCCTTTTAGATTTGAGGACAAGAAGCAAACCAATCTGTATGGAACGATAGACAACATATCGGCCACAGGGGGGAAGATCTATGCCAGGCTGCCAAGATCCGCAAAGAAAGGGAGGATTATTGAGGGATATATATACCTGCCATCAGGGCCGATACCTATCGCAGCCGAGATCGTTGCTGAATTTAAAAGCCTGGCGGGTGACCAACCTTTTGTGGCGGCGGTGGGGTGCCGCTTTATCTGGAATGTAGTTGAACATCAGGATGCATTTGAGTCATTTCTATTTGGTACAGACCTGCAATGCAAATTGAACGAAATAGAAGAAAAGCAAGCCACTCCAATCGAGTGGCTGAAGAGGAAGATAGCCGGCATTCGCATACCCAAGAGAGATGAGGGTGAGCATTGGGCGCCAGTCGTGATAATCGGCGAAAATTATCAGGCTCCAACCAGTCTGGGCCTGGTAAATATTTCTGGTAGCGGTGAAGCTCCCAGGCAACTAATTAGTTTTTCGCCAATATCTCAGAATGCGGAAGTTGCAGTAAGGATATACACTCGAACCAGACAGATCGACCTGGGGATAGAGGTGACGGAGGGGATTCAGCTACAGAGTTCGGGCGACTCATTTTTTCTTTACCCGGTAAAAAAATCGACTATGATTGCAACAAAAGCATCCCATTTATTTGTCAATAAAACTGAAGTGTTCAAAATTTAAGCACCTCTCAAGCTTTTTATTCCGCTTTTATTTCGTACAAAATCGGAACGCTATGGGCGAGAGCTGTGCCATCCATTCCCGCTATGTAGATCGTCACATGTGCAATTTCAGCGCAAGATATTAAATGGCACCTCTAAAAATCCAAACTCCGTCGCGATACTGCGTTGCCCAAGAAATTTTAACGCTTACATATCAAACATATGTGGCGCGGTAAAATTTCTTTCGCGCCTTGTCTCGCTTAGGATTTTGAATTTTTAGAGGTGCCCTAAAGTCGGCAATTATGGCCAGAATACTGTTTGATTTATGCGTGCGCCTACCGTTCTTGAAATCCTTGGGCAGCTTAATCAGGTAATCTTTAATACTGGGCGCCTCTAAAAATTCAAAATCCTAAGCGAGACAAGGCGCGAGCAAAAAATTGCGACGCCGCATATATATGATATGTAAGGAGTAATTTTTTGTGAGCAACGCAGTATCGCGACGGAGTTTGGATTTTTAGAGGTGCC
>JANPNS010000417.1:0-20444 GCA_031427575.1 Gallionellaceae bacterium | reverse complement strand
GGCACCTCTAAAAATCCAAACTCCGTCGCGATACTGCGTTGCTCACAAAAAATTACTCCTTACATATCATATATATGCGGCGTCGCAATTTTTTGCTCGCGCCTTGTCTCGCTTAGGATTTTGAATTTTTAGAGGCGCCCTAAATTGACTGCATTCGGGATGGTGGTAGGTCGGATCCACGCTGCGCGCTTGATCCGACCTACAGAATTCAGTATCACACCATCCACATACTAATCACCGCCACCGTTCCCACTCCCAGCACTATCAATCCCACCTGCTGTATCGTGTCGCTCAATTGCGCGCGCTTGTGCAAGCCGGGTATCAGGTCTGCCACGGCAACATAAATCATGCTGGCCGCCGCCAGCGCCAGCAGCGATGGTATCCACGACAGCATGGTTTGCAAGGTGTAATAGCCCAGCACACCGCCCGCCACCGAGGCGAAGCTGGAAATCAGGTTCAACTGCAGCGCCTTAAGCTTGCTGTACCCGGAATTTAACAGAATGGCGAAATCGCCCACCTCCTGCGGAATCTCGTGGGCGATGATGGCTAGCGCGGTGACGATGCCGAGATTAATATCGGTGAGAAAAGCTGCCGCGATGATGATGCCATCCACAAAATTGTGAAAGGTATCGCCCAGCATAATCATCATGCCGCTACGCCCGTGGTCGTGCTTACCTTGCTCGGCATCCAGCAGCTCATGCGCCTCGCAATGCTCATGGTGGCAGTGGCGCCACAACACTAATTTTTCCAGTACGAAAAATAGCAGGATGCCGAACAACACGGTCGCACTCAGGGCGGCAACATTGGTGGTAAGCTCAATCGCCTCGGGCAGGATGTTGAGAAATACCGCACCGAGTAAGGTGCCGATGGCGTAACTCACCATGACACCGAGGTAACGCTGCATGCGGCTATTGAGCACGAACAGCGCAGCGCACAACACGCTCAATGTACCACCGGCGACGGTGGCAGAGATAATCCAGGCCAAAATACTCATTGGGAGATCAGGAAATGGACGGGGGGCGGATTATACACTTCAGGCTATCTCTTAAAATTTAAAATCCTAAGCGAGACAAGGCGCGAGCAAAAAATTGCGACGCCACATATGTATGATATGTAAGGAGTAATTTTTTGTGAGCAACGCAGTATCGCGACGGAGTTTGAATTTTTAGAGGTGCCCTTCAGGGCTAACGCACCATCTGGTTCATATCGATGATGGGCATTAAAATCGCCAGCACGATAATCAGCACCACGCCGCCCATTAGCAGAATAAGCAGCGGCTCCAGCAAGGAAGTTAGCACGGTGGTATAGCCATTCACTTCCTGTTCCTGCTGCGCAGCCGCCCGTTCCAGCATGACATCCAACTGACCGCTGGCCTCTCCGCTGGCGATCAAATGAATCAGTATCGGCGGAAACAGGCCGGACACAGCCAGCGCCCGGCTGAGCCCGACACCCTCGCGCACTTTTTTGGATGCTTCTTCCAGCGCGCGCCGCATCGGCAAGTTATTCACCACCGCTGCCGCCGCAGTCAGTGCGGTCAGCAAGGGCACGCCGCTACCGGCAAGTATGGCCAGCGTGCTGGCCATGCGTGCCGTGTTTATGCCGCGCACCAGGCGGCCTATCACCGGCAAGCGCAACAAACGCAAGTGCCACTGATAACGCAGCGCTTCGCGTTGCAGCATGGCGCGTATGCCAAATCCAGCTGCCACCAGCGCCAGCAGCAAATATCCGCCAACCGCCTGCAAGGTGGAACTCAAGCCGATCAGCATTCGTGTCAGCAAAGGCAGGGTCTGGTGCGACTGCTGAAACACGCCCACCACCTGCGGCACCACGTACACCAGCAGGCCGGTTACCACCAGCAGCGCGACCGTAGTTACAATGGCCGGGTAGACAAACGCCAACCCAACTTTCTGCCGCAACGCTTGGCGCGACTCGGTGTAATCAGCCAGGCGCAGCATCACTTTGCCCAACTCTCCGGATGCCTCTCCGGCACGCACCAACGCCCGATAAATATCGGGAAACACCGATTCAAAACGTCCCATGGCTTGAGCCAGCGTGTGTCCGGCCAGCAACTCGGCCCGCACCCCGGCCAGCACCTGGCGCGCGGTTTCACTCTCACTCTGTTCGATTAAGGCGCTCAAGGTTTGCTCCAGCGTCAGCCCTGCCGCGAGCAAGGTTGCCAACTGCCGCGTCACCAGATTGAGTTGTGCGGCGGAAAGACCGCTGCGCGGGCGCCAGCGCCAATGTGAGCCACCCTCTTGCAAGGAATCCTGCGACACTGCATCTACCGCCAGCACCACCAGTCCCGTTTCGCGCAAGTTGCCGCGCGCCTGACGCACGGTATCGGCTTCTATGACCCCGCGTGTTGCGCGTCCCGCAGCATCCAACGCCTCATAGTGAAATGCCGCCATGATAAAAATTATTCGCGCGTCACGCGCAATAGCTCTTCCAGAGAAGTTTTGCCGGATACCACGAGCCGCAAGCCATCCTGGCGCAAATCGCGCATTCCGCCTTGCAGCGCATGCTGACGCAAGATTTGCTCAGACACCCGGCTATGAATTTGTTGGCGCAACTCGTCATCGACAGTCAAAAGCTCATAAATCCCCGTGCGTCCGCGATAACCACTGTGCCCGCACGCCGCGCACCCGACCGGACGATACAGCAGCGACGGTGCCGTCATGCCTTGCAACAAGGCCAGCTCAGCCGCAGAGGGAATATATTCCTCGCGGCACGCAGTACATAAACAACGCACCAGCCGCTGCGCCAGCACGCCCAGCAAACTGGATGACAGCAGAAAGGGTTCGACGCCCATATCGGTCAGCCGCGTCACCGAACTGACGGTATCGTTGGTGTGCAATGTGGCCAGCACCAGATGCCCGGTCAGGCTGGCCTGCACCGCAATCTGTGCGGTTTCCAGATCGCGTATTTCGCCGATCATGATCACGTCCGGATCCTGCCGCAGTATGGCGCGCAAGGCCCGCGCGAACGACATGTCGATGCGCGGGTTTACTTGCGTCTGTCCTATGCCGTCGAGGTCATATTCCACCGGGTCTTCCACTGTCATGACATTGGTCACGGTGGAATCTATGCGCGACAGCGCGGCATACAGCGTGGTGGTTTTGCCGGAGCCGGTCGGGCCGGTCACCAGCACAATGCCATGCGGCTGGTGTACCAGCGCATCCATCTTGATCAGCGTTTCGCCATCCATGCCCAAGCGTTCCAGGTCCAGTCGTCCGGCATCCTTGTCCAGCAAACGCAACACCACGCGCTCGCCATGTCCGGTGGGCAAGGTAGATACCCGCACATCCACCGGACGCCCGGCCAGGCGCAGCGTGATGCGCCCATCCTGCGGCAGGCGCTTTTCGGCAATATCCAGTTCCGCCATAATCTTGATGCGCGACACCATGGCCGCGTGCAACACGCGATGCGGCTCGACCACATCCTTGAGCGTGCCATCCACGCGGAAGCGCACCACCGAGCGCGTTTCAAATGGCTCGATGTGGATATCGGAGGCATGTTCGCGCACCGCCTGCGTCAGCAATGCGTTAATCATGCGGATCACCGGCGCATCATTCTCGGCATCCAGCAAATCTTCAGTCTGCGGCAGATCCTGTATCAGCTGCGACAGATCCATGTCCTGTTCCACATCGCCGACCATGGACGCCGCCGAACCACCCGTTTGACCATACGCGCTGGCCAGCGCCTTGTCGAACGCATCCAACGGCAACATCGTTGCGCGCAACGGCACGCCCAGCACGCGCCGCACTTCGGCCAGAGTCTCCGCCGCCGCACCCGCGCGTACCTGCACTTCTGCGTACTCGGACGAACTGTGCGTCAACAACACGCCTTTGGCCTTGGCAAAGGAGTAGCTTATTCTTCTGGAAGCTTGCTGCTCAACAAGAGGGGGGGGGGTCAGTTCCATAGCAGCAACTCTAGGGGTTGCCTGTGGGGGAGGGAGGTGTGACCGACTGGTCAACGGCAGCGGGAGCAGGTTCAGCAACAGGTGCCGCACTATCAAGCTTGCTGTCAACCTCAGGCAATGACGGCACAGGCAATTCCTGTTTCAAATTAAGCGGCGGTATGAGTGGCGCGGGCATGTCGGGCAACACCAGGCGCGAAGGCAACTGGCTTTGCGTTTGTTCACCGCGCAAATATTCGTAACGATCCTGGGTCAGACCCTGCGAGCCTGCTGCGGAGCGTATTACATAAGGACGAATAAATACCATCAGGTTAGTTTTGCTGCGCTTCCGCGTTTCATAGCGGAATAAACTTCCCAACAAAGGAATATCTCCCAGCAGCGGCACCTTGCTCTGGTCGATCCTTACAGAATCCTCAATCAAACCACCCAGCACCACGATCTGACCTTCATCCACCAGCACGGTGGATTCCAGCGAGCGCTTTTTGGTCACGACCCCGGCAGGATTGCTGACATCATTCCGGACGCTGGACACTTCCTGATACACCTGTAGCTTTACCACTCCGCCTTCAGATACTTGTGGCTTGATGCGCAGGGTCAATCCCACATCCTTGCGCTCTATGGTTTGAAATGGCGCGGCCGTGGTAGCACTGCCGGTCTGCGCATAGGAGCCAGTAATGAACGGCACGTTTTCACCGACGACGATTTTTGCTTCCTCGTTATCGAGCGTAAGCAGATTCGGTGTAGACAAGATATTCCCATTTGAATTCGTTTCCAGCGCGCGTGCCAGCACGCCCAAGCTCTGTCCGCGTAACAGGCCGATATTCAAGCCGGGAGCCAGTACCGGAACATTGTTAACAATACCCGTAGCGACATTGACGATGTTGGTACTACCCGTACCAAAATTTGTCCCGCCGGCCACCTGTGTACCGGTAGCGCTGCCACCTAAAGCTTGCCACTGCACGCCGAGTTCCGCCGCCTTTTCCGCCGTTACTTCCACAATCAACGCCTCCACAAATACCTGGGCGCGGCGCACATCGAGCATTTCTATGACTGCCCGCAAATTGTTGTAGATGGCGCTGGGCGCAGTAATGATCAGCGCATTCGTCGCGACATCGGCCTGTATGATGCCGCCGCCGCTTGGTGCGGCAGTGGCCATGACCGGGTTGGCTCCGGCCACTTGTGCAGCTGGCATGGAGACATCACCGGACATCACGGCGCGCAATGTTTGCGCCAGCTTGCTCGCTTCGGCATTCTTCAAATACACCACATGCATATTGCCCGGCGTTCCGGTCTCGACATCGAGCTTCTCTGCCAGTTCACGCACCCGCGCCAGCCGTGACGGGTTATCGGTGCGCAGCAACAGGCTGTTGGTGCGCGCATCGGTGGCCAATACAAAACGCAAACTTGAATCTCCGGCGCCTGCGGATGCAGCCCCATCCTGCATCAGGCGCGTGATAGTCTGTGCCACCTCCATGGCAGAAGCGTGTTTGAGCGGAATCAACACTGGTCCTTCCACATTGGGCTGATCTATGCTGTCCACAATCTTTTCGATGCGTTTCAGGTTGCTGGCATAATCCGTTATCACCAGCGCATTACTGTTAGGATAAGCAACCACGATGTTATTCGGTGCAATCAACGGGCGCAAGATCGGCACCAATTGCGCTGCCGATTCATACTTCAATATATATACCCGCGTCACCAATTTATCGCCCGACCCACGCGAATCACTGGCGGAGCCTATGTGCAGCTTGGCCTCCGCCTCCGGCATCACCTTGGTTATCCCTCCCGACTCAACCGCTGCAAAGCCTTGCAAGCGCAGCGCAGAAAGCAGAATGTCGTAAGCCAGAGAGGCGGGAATGGGCGTGGATGAGACAATATTGACTGTTCCCTTTACGCGCGGATCAATCAGAAAATTGCGCCCCGTCATCAGCGACACCGCCTTAACCACTTCTTCAATGTCCGCATTCACAAAATTAAGCGACACCTTTTCTTCCGGCGCACTGCTCGCGACAGGAGAAAAAATCAGAGTGCCACAGAACAGCACTCGCACTATCCACACGCTAAATTGTAGTTTTCTATAGAACATGAGAAAAAAATACCTGATTATTTTTAATTACAAAACGCACAAAGCCAGCACTAGTATTACAAATCATAAATTGTAAAATATTGTTCTTAAACCTACCCGCATCCTTGGTAGGGCGGATGCAACAAAGTCAGGCAATCCACTGATGAAACAACTAGCCATCCCACTAAGCAACCAAAAGACGGTTGCCAAGTGGTTGGTTATGTCCAGCAAGCTGGACGTGGAATTGACACAGCGCAGCGTTATCCGCCGCATGGGGAACATACGGCGGAAGGCGCTACGCTTTTCCGCCCTGCAGGTTTTGAGCATGTTCCGTTATTTCCGGTTTGCGGCACTAGCGCTTTTGAGCAGACCGCACTCGATTTTTCGCTGCCGCCTCGTTGACCGCAACGCTGGCCGCAGCCTTACCATCAAAATTTACCCGTTGTTGCACTCCAGCCCGTTCCAGCAACACATAGTCAGGGTGAACCTCCAGTAATTTTGTGCCAGGTGCCACTGTCCCACCCACCGCTACTCCAACCTGATGCTTGTCATCCAGCTTCAGCACGGCAAATCCAGGTTTGCCGACACTGGCCGCGAACACGCCAACCAGACGCACATTGGATAATGCCATTCCATCAACTGAAGTAACTTCGGAGCGACTCTGACCAAATAAATGCCCAGTCTCCACAGCAGCGCTTCGCTCCGTTACGGTAGCAATAGTCATTGCTTGCGGTGCCAACAAAATCCAGCACCACTGCGCCAGCAGTACGCCCAGCACCAGCGCACCCAAGCCACGCCAGGACAAGGGCAAGCGTGCGAGGATTGCCGCGCCCCCTTCGCCAATTGCTGTAATTGATATTCCACGCACCCAGCGCAAATTCATGACACACCCCATTTTGTGGGTAATCAGTATACACACCCTTCATGCGGATAAGCCCCTTAAAGCGCACGATGGAGAAACAACAAGGGGGCACCATAAAATTTTATTAAACAATTTTTATCAGCACCGCAACTTTAATTTTCTCCGGGCAATATTACACCAGCAGGCAACAATCTGCGGCATAATCCAAGGTGCTTGCCCGGCCTCAAAACGGGACTACCCTTATAATCTTAAATAATCTTAATGAGCGGAATAAATATCATGACACTAGTTACCTTGCTGCCTGCAAAAAGGCTTAAAGTTTTATCCCTCAAATTTTCGCGCGCTTTCACCCTGATCGAAGTGATGGTGGTGATTGTCATCATAGGCGTGCTCGCCGCGCTCATCGTCCCCAAAGTCATGGGCCGCCCGGATGAGGCGCGCATCACCGCCGCGCGGCAGGACATTGCTTCTATCATGCAGTCGCTCAAACTTTACCGCCTGGACAATATGCGCTACCCCACCACTGAGCAAGGATTGCAGGCGCTGGTAAAACAACCGACCACGCCGCCGCTTCCGCAAAACTGGAAAGGCAACGGCTATCTGGAACGCATGCCCAATGATCCGTGGGGCCAGCCGTATCAATATCTGCAACCCGGCTTGCACGGTGAAATTGACGTGCTGAGCCTGGGCGCGGATAGTGCGCCCGGCGGCGAGGGCAACGATGCGGATATCGGGTCATGGCAGTTGTAAATTTATGTTATTCCGTTTTTAAATTAAAGGGCGCCTCTAAAAATTCAAAATCCTAAGCGAGACAAGGCGCGAGCAAAAAATTGCGACGCCACATATATTTGATATGTAAGGAGTAATTTTTTGTGAGCAACGCAGTATCGCGACGGAGTTTGGATTTTTAGAGATGGCCTAAACCTGGCTGCGTCGGCTTCGCCTTGCCGTACTATTTGTACTGTCTGCGGCTCGCCTTCTTGCCATCTTTAATTTAAAAACGGAATAACGCTGTATTTTTGCTATATGAAAAACAGACCTGCCTTTAAACTGCAGCCAGGCTTCACGCTCATCGAGCTGCTGGTTGTGCTGGTGGTAATGGGGGTGGCGCTTGGTCTGGTGATGGTGCAGTTGTTACCGGACAACCGCGCGCCGTTGCGCGAAGAGGCGGGCAGGCTAGCACTGCTGCTCGAGAACGCCGGCATGGAAGCTCACGCCAGCGGCCGCTCACTGGCGTGGTCGGGTGAAAAATCCGGCTATCTTTTCTGGAAAAAAAATAATTATGGTGATTGGTTGCGCATTGATGATGACACGCTGTTTCGACCGCGTGCGCTGCCGCAGGGCATGCACATCGGCGAAGTCACCGTTGAAGAGCAAACCGTCAAGCCGGGGGAGCTTATGTTGCTGAGCGCCACTTCGTTTGCGGTGCCGTTTCGCATCCGCCTGAGCAGCGAATATGGCAGCGCCAGCGTAACCGGCAAGAGCACTGGGGATGTGGTCGCTACGCTGGATGGTCAGTCAGCCGACATGCCGAACAAATGAAAAGCATTAAGCCACAAGGCTTCACGCTGCTGGAAACGCTGGTTGCGCTGGCCATACTGGCTATTGCCATGGGTGCCGTGATGCGCGCAACGGGGGCGGGAACCAACCATGCCGAAATCATGCGCGCCCACCTGCTGGCCGGCTGGGTGGCGCAAAACCGTCTGGCGCTGCATGCCGCGCGCGGCGATTGGTTACCAGTCAGCGTTCAGCAAGGAGATGAAACACAAGCGGGTATGCTTCTGCTGTGGCAGGAAACGATCAGTTCCACGCCTAACCCTGCCTTCCGCCGCATCGAAGTGAGCGTATCCAGTCCGGACGATCCAAAATATGCGCTGCGCCGGTTGAGTGGCTTTCTGGTTAAGGCTCCGCGCCGTTCTCCGTGATGAACAAAAATTACAGGCAACGCGGTTTCACCCTGATCGAACTGTTGGTCGCTTTAGTTATTCTGACCTTGTTGTCGATGGCCGGCTATCGTGGGCTGAATGCGGTACTGCAGGCGCGCGAACGGGTGTCGGAGGAGACGCGCAAATGGCAACATCTGGCTTTTTTCTTTTCCCGCCTCGATCAGGATATCGCGCAGGCCGTTCGCCGCACCGTGCGTGACGAGGGCGGAATATCCCAGCCGGAATGGATAGGTCACGCTGTGGTGGTTGACGACAATGATGCCGAGCTGATTTTTACCCGTGCCGGCATACCCGACGAGAGAGAAGAAATGCAGGCACCACAGCGCATCGGTTATCGCCTGGAGCAGGGGACCATTGTGATGTTGCGCTGGCCGGTGCTGGATCAGCCACCTCGCGCCAAACCGGTACGTTATCCGCTGCTGGAAGGTGTGCGTGAATTCAAGTTACGCTATCTGGATGGATCGGGGAGCTGGCAGCTACAGTGGCCGCTGGCAGGTCAGACCACCGGACTGCCGGCCGGGGTAGAGATAGCACTAACCCTGGCCAGTGGCGAAAAAATTACACGGATGTTTGCATTGCAATGAATTACTTTAGACAAAGAGGTGTAGCGGTCATCATGGTGTTGCTCATCGTGGCCATCGCCACCACGCTGGCCACCTATATGGCGCAGCAGCAAAGCCTGTGGCAGCGTCAGGTAGAGAGCCAGTTTGAGCGCACGCAAACCCGCTATCTCGGCGTGGCGGGTGTGGACTGGGCCAGAGCGGTGCTGGCCGACGATGCACACTCCAGTAAAACGGATCATGAAAAAGAAATGTGGACCTTGCGCCTGCCTGCGATACCGGTGGAAGGCGGCGAGGTGATTGGTTCCATCGAGGACAGGCAAGGCCTGTTCAATCTGAACAATATTGTGCGTAACGGTGTCAGCAGTGCGCCCGATGTGGCACAATTCCAGCGTTTGCTGGCGCTGCTTGGTTTGCCCGCAGAGCTGGCTACGGCACTGGCCGACTGGATGGATACCGACAGTGAAGCCCAGTACCCCGGTGGCGCAGAGGATGTGTATTACCTTGCCCTTGAGCGCGCCTATCGAACGGCTAACCGGCCACTGGCCGAGCTGGGTGAATTGGTGCGGGTGAAGGGCTACAGCGGCAACATCATTGCGCGCTTGCAGCCCTTTGTCAGCGTATTGCCGGGGCCAACAACCATCAATGTCAATTTTGCGCCGGCGGAAGTGTTGGCGGCAATCCTGAAAAATATGTCGCTGTCGGACGCACGCATCCTGGTGCATCAACGCAAAGATCAACCGTTCGACGATGTGGCGGATTTCAAGGATAGGCTGCAACAGTTTGGAGGAGTGCAGGTGGTGGATAGCGATATTTCCGTGATCAGTCAGTTTTTCTGGGTGACCGGGCACGCCACCGTGGGTCAGGCGCAAGTCACCACCCATGCATTACTGCAACGTGTGAACAATTGGCCGACAGTGGTGTGGCAAAGCGTGCAATGAGCACACTGCGCATTTATTTTTCCGGAACATGGCGCGACAGCGCCTCACCCTGCCCGTGGGCCGCGTGCGATGATTCCGGTGTCGTGCTGCATTCCGGCACAGATCCGCTCGCGGCCTTGCCCAAGGGGCATGAGTGCATTGCCATCATCGCTGCCGAGCGCGTGCTGTGCATTGCCGCCAAACTGCCGCCCGGTTCACGCCGGCGCTGGCAGGCGGCGCTGCCTTTCGTGGCAGAAGAACATACCTTGCCCGATCCGGAAGACAACCATGTCGTGCCCGGCCCGATGCTGGCCGATGGCCGCATGATGCTGGCCGTGGTGGACAAGGCGTGGCTCAAACGGATTATTGATTCGTGCCGCACGGCAAAGCTTTCCGTGCGCCGCATGCTGCCGGAAATTTTTTTACCCACACTGGCAACGGACAGCTGGGTGCTGGTGTGGGATGGCAGCAACGGTTTTATTCGCACCGGTGTTGCCAGCGGCATAGCGCTGGATAGCGGTGATGCGGCCAGCGCTCCGCTCGCCTTGCGGCTGCTGCTGAATGCCCCGCCGGAGTCCTTGCCGAAAAAAATCATCGTGCGTTTTCCGCAACATGTCGCGCAAGAACAGCACAATTTGCCGCAGTGGAGCGACCTGGTTGTTCCTCTGGCAGCCGGACCGGTATGGGACTGGCGGCGCGCAACTATTATCGATAGCACATTGGACTTGCTCTGGGGCGATTTCGCGCCGCGCGCCAAATTCCGTGAATGGTGGCCTAACTTGCGTCCCGCAGTGCTGATCCTGCTGGCTGTGTTAGCCGTGGAAACAATCGGCACCAACCTGGAATGGGCATTGCTCGCCCAGGAAAAAAATAAGCTCGCCCGTGAAATGGAACGTACTTTCCGCACCACCTTCGGTGCCACCAGTGTGCTGGTCAATGCCCCGTTGCAGATGCAGCGCAATGTGGCACAACTGCGGCATGGCGCAGGCTTGCCGGACAACGGTGATTTCCTGCCGCTGCTCGACGTGGCCGCGCCTCGCCTGGCCGAGTTACCACCGGGCAGCGTGCGCGCCATGCACTACGAAGCGGGTCGGCTTGATGTGGATATAAAACTGAGCCGCAGCGCCGATTTCCAGGTGTTGCAGCAACACCTGCAAAGCAAAGGTTTGGGTGTGCGTGTGGGCGATATTCAAGACAGCGGCAACGGCGCGGCAGCACGCGTGACCTTGTTGCCGGGAGAGATGCAATGAAAGCGCGCTGGCTGGCATTAAAAAAACAATACTGGGATGGCCGCGCTGCGCGCGAGCGTCAGGCGCTGGCACTCGCCGCGCTGGTATTATTGCCGCTCATTGCCTATATGTTGCTATGGCAACCGGCACATACCGCAGTAAAAAAATACCATGTCAGTGTCCCTGTCATGCGCGCGCAGGTGGCGCAGCTAGGCGTGCAGGCGGCAGAGGTGGCCAGACTGCGCCACCATCCGCAACCCGCCGTGGTCGATGCCAGCACACTAAAATCAGCAGTTGAGGCAGCGGCGGATCGCCATCAACTACGCGAGGCCCTCTCCACCATCGACACTCAGGAACCCAATGCCGTGCGCATCACGCTGGCCTCTGTTTCTTTTGAACAGTGGCTGCGCTGGTTGCGCGAGTTGCAGCAGGAACAACACATCCGTGCCGATTCGGTAGGTATAGCGGCATTGCCGCAAGCAGGCATGGTAAAAATCAGCGCCACGCTAACTAACGGAGGCGCGCCATGAACATTAGGGCACCTCTAAAAATCCAAACTCCGTCGCTATACTGCGTTGCTCACGAAAAATTACTCCTTACATATCGCATATATGCTGCGTCGCAATTTTTTGCTCGCGCCTTGTCTCGCTTAGGATTTTGAATTTTTAGAGGTGCCCATTATGCATTCCAATTCCACTTCAAAGGTGAAACAAGGCGGCGACGAGCGAACGACGAAGACAGTACAATCAGTACGGCCAGGAGTGAGAGAGGAGGCCAACGCTGTGTCACCGAAGAGGTGGGGTTGGAGCAAGCGCACGCTGCTGATTTTTGCCCTCGCATTCATTATTACGCTCATCATCACCGCGCCGGCCACCCTGCTCAATGGCTGGGTGCAGCGCGCCACGCAAGGGCAGCTGGTGCTGGCAAACACCGGCGGTACGGTGTGGCATGGCTCGGCCACCCCAGCCCTGCCGCAACGGGAAGTCGGCTTCATCGCGCTTGGTCCGCTGCATTGGGATGTTGCCTTGCTGCCTCTGTTCAGCGGTAAATTAAAAATAATTTTGCGCTGGGATGACGTGCCGCAAGCTACTGCAATGGAAGCGATACTTTCCTCCAGCGGCCTCGAATTAAATCACGCCCAACTTGCCCTTCCCGCCGCCGCCTTGGGTGAGCTATCACCGTTATTGCAGCCGGTACAATTGCAGGGGCAGATACAAATCCAGAGCGAACACCTGCTGGTTTCGTCACAGGGCATCGAGGGCGTGGCCAACGCCGACTGGTTAAATGCCGGATCCGCACTCAGCGCCGTCAATCCACTGGGGAAATACCATCTCACATTTACCGGTTCGGGAGAACGCCTGCACATCGCGCTGGCTACTACTTCCGGTGCGCTGATACTGGACGGGCAGGGGGATTGGTCGCGTTCCAGAGGGTTGGAATTTCATGGCAAAGCCCGCGCTGCCGAAGGCAAACAGGACAACCTGGCAGGATTGTTAGCCCATCTCGGCCCGCAACAATCTCCGGGGGTGCATACGCTGACGTTGACGCCACAAGCTATGGCGCGTTAACCAAGGGCCTGTGCAAAATTCCTGAATTTCATAGGGTGCGTGGAATGTACGCATCATCGTTGATGCATCTGGTAGCAATGTACCATTGACGGGACTTGGTGAAAGACTGGAAAGTGTCTACTGTTTCGGGGTCGATTCAAATTGCCAGATTTGACACGATTCAAAAATGTGATGAAGGACGCCCCCTCTGGTCATCTTTGTTGGCTGTAGGAACCGCTAGAAGATCCACTTCTCCTTTTCCATGAACTGGCGCAGATCAACACAAGGCACTTTAAAGTGGTCACAAATGTTTGGAATCTTCGCCGCATTGGCTTTGAGCTGCTCCATGGTTAGAACAGTAGCGCCTAACGACGCAGCTCGCGCAATCAGAAAGGGGTCAGCATTTTTCCCGCCTTTCAGTATTTTCTGTTTTTCGATGTTCGCTTGGAAGTGCGCGACGGCGTAGATTTGTGCTACGAAATTACCTACCTTGGCGTTGGGGGTTACAAACAGGCCCGCATTCTGTTGTGCCCACTCAAAGCTTTCGCCCCCTCCGTCATCCAACTCACGATACGATTCTCGCGTTGACGTGAACCTACCTTCAGCAACCATTTCGTCGAAGCGCTCCCAGAGCGTGACGAACTGGCTCCGATAGTAGTTGCGATGAAGTGCTGAAATTACCGATGTGTCGATGACGTACATTAGAGCTGTCCTCCGAACTTCGCTTCGAACTTCGGGAGGCTCTTAGGTTTGATGTTGAGGTATTCAGCAAGTTGAACTTCGTCAAAGCGCCGTTGGTAATAGCGCGTAAAAGCGAGGTCGATGTACCGCGAACCGAGATAGGCGAATTGGCTGTTGTAGTAGTTGCCCGATCCTTCGGCCACCGGCTTGATCTGGCTTGCCCAGTCCTTGGCCGCATTCGTGTATTCGCCCTCCGGGATCAAACCCCGATCGAGCATCTTGCGGTAGATTACCTCACGGCTCACGCAAAAATGATCGGCCAGCCTTGCTGCCGTTTCACGGCCTGCAGTTGCCCCCTTGAGCATTTGATCCAAAATCTCGTCGGGTACAAGTACTTTGGCTGCAAGTCCATTACAGATAATTTCTATCTTTTTCTCATTGGATCCAAGGTGCTGGATGTACTGATCGTCAATGATGTCCACGCCACTGGTATGGAACAGTAGATGGCCGAGCTCATGAAAGAGCGTGAATATCTGGCGAGTCTTGACAGTGCTGTTGTTTACATAGACGACAGGAAACTCCTCGTCGTAGAGACAAAAGCCAAAGTAGCCTCGTGTGTGGAATGCGTCCTTGAAGACAAACACACCGACTTGAGCAAACGCTTCCCTCCAAGCCTCTAGGGCTTGCTCAACATTCTGCCAGCTGACTTGTGCTTCCACACTAATGCCTAGGTAACCGCGAACTGTGGCCGCAATTTCATCGAGCGATGTCCCAGTTGAAAATTGTAGGTCGCGTGTGATCAGTCGCGGGGCCTGGTTCTTGCCGTCGTTCAGTTCGGCAAGATTGATTTGCATAGCCTGGCCCTTGCGCAGAAAAGCGCGAACCGTCCGAGGGATAGTGGCGAAATCTTCTGCTGACAGCGTGCGGAACGATTGTTCGACACTCGGTAGTTCGGGTGGATTGGGAAAGAAGAATACCGCGACAGGACACTTGAATTTGTCGGCCATTTGTTCAAGTTGCGGGTAAGAAGGAGAAGCCTCCCCAGATTCCCAGTCCGCGATCTTCTTGAACGAGCGGCTGGCGTCTTCAAGGCTAAAGCCTGCTCGCTTTCGAGCCCACTCGACGACTATGGGGTTGATCGGCAGAGCCTCTTCGATTTTCATCCGGCTATTTTCGCACCTGCCACCCAGAAGCTGCAAGCGCTCTTTGTTGACGCCTAGGGAATGGAAATAGCCAGATAATTAGTCCGCTTAGTATTGCGGACGGTCATGGTAACAATAATGATCGCTTGCCAGCACCCAGATTTATCTCTTCATGATTGTTGTCCATTGAAATCGGTATGACCTTCCGGCGTGTTGAGATACAGCTCCTCTACTTTCTTTCTGGCCCAAGGGGTTTTTCTGAGGAATTTCAAACTGGACTTGATGCTGGGATCGGTCGTAAAACATCTGAATCTGAATTATTCTCCCCATTTCCTCCCATCCCAGCCGTTCAACCAATCGGCTCAGTATTTGTTCCAGCGTAATGCCGTGGATAGGGTTGTTGAGTTGTTCGTTGATCATTTGAGTGCGTTATTCAATTTCAGTATCAAAGTGAAATATCGTTGTTTAGAATTGCTATTGAGGTTTATCTAACTGGCGATGGCAACTACCCCTCTCCCTAACCCTCCCCCCGAGGGGGAGGGGATCCATATGGCCTCTCCATTGGGGAGAGGCCGACGCACAACCGTGTGGCGGGAGAGGGGAGTTATCAGTGAAATTATGCAAATGGGCATTACTCAGCCAGCCAGATAAACGTCCCCATGCGCCCCGTCGCACCATCGCGCCGGTATGAAAAAAAGCGTGCGCTGTCGGTATAGGTACACAGACCGCCACCGTAAATGCGCGTGATGCCGAGTGCATGCAAACGCAGGCGCGCGAGTTGATAGATGTCGGCCAGCCATTTTTTACCCTCTCCTTTGCCCTCTCCCCCAACCCCTGTGACAATTCCGCATCCGGCTTGCCTGCCTTTGGTGCTCCCGCTAGCGGGAGAGGGGATAAAAGCAGCCGCAGCTTGTGGCTGCCTGGCAACAAATGCGGCGCGTACTTCATCGCCCACCTCGAACGCCTGCGCGCCTATGGCCGGGCCTAACCAGGCCATCAGGGTGGCGGGCGGCACCTTCATCGCTTGTACGGTTTGTTCTATCACGCCATCGCACAATCCACGCCAGCCGGCATGTACTGCGCCGACCACACTGCCGCTGTCATCGCACAACAATACGGGCAGGCAATCCGCTGTCATTACCACGCACACCGCGCCGGGGTGCGCAGACACACAGGCATCCGCTTCCGGCCAACAATCGGCCTGTGCTGCATCGGCCACCGCCACCCCATGCACTTGCTTGAGCCATACCGGCTCGCTCGGCAGCAAGGGTTCCAGCAACATGCGGTTGCGCTCCACCGCCAGCGGCGCATCGCCGACATGGTCGCCGAGGTTGAGGCTGGTGTAGGGTGTACCACTCACGCCGCCGTGGCGCGTGGTTTGCACCGACCTTACATTTTTGGGTGCGGGCCAGTCGGGAGTCAGGATGTTCATAGCATCTGCCACTTATTCCTCACCCGGATGCGGTAGTGAAGCATTTACTGCGCGTATTTGTTGCAGAAGTTGTTTTATGTCCTCCGGCAGGGGCGCTTGCCATTCCAGCCATTCACCCGTTAGCGGATGTTCCAGCCCGAGCTGCGTGGCGTGCAAGGCCTGGCGCGGAAAAGCGGCAAGGATGGGGCGCAGTTGCGGCGGGCATTTTTGCGCGCCTTTAATATAAATGCTGTCGCCGACCAGAGGATGGCGGATGGAGGCAAGGTGTACGCGGATTTGATGGGTGCGGCCGGTTTCCAGTTTGCAGCGCAACAGGGTGCAGCCGGATAAACGCTCGGCCACGCTGTAATGTGTAGTGGCCGTCTTGCCGCCCGCGACCACCGCCATCTTGGTGCGCTGCGTGGGATGCCTATCCATGGGTGCATCCACAGTGCCCGCGCGCAGCACGTCGCCATACACCAGCGCATAGTATTCGCGCTGCACGGTGCGTGCCTGTAACTGGCGCACCAGCGCGGTTTGCGCGGTAAGGGTTTTCGCCACCACCAGCAGGCCGCTGGTGTCTTTGTCGAGGCGGTGCACAATGCCGGCGCGCGGAATTTCTGTAAGCTGTGGCGCATGGTGCAGCAGGGCATTGAGCAGGGTGCCTTCCCAGTTACCGCTGCCGGGATGCACCACCAGCCCGGCCGGTTTGTTGATGATAAGAATGCTGTCGTCCTCAAACACCACGCTCAGTGCGATGTCCTCGGCCTGATGCAGCTGTTCGGCGGGATGCGACTGCGGCACGACGGCTATTGCTTCGCCGCCCCACATTTTTTGCTTGATGGTGGCCGCTGCGCCATCCACCGTCACCTGCCCCAGCGCCACCCAGTCTTGCAGGCGGCTGCGCGAATACTCCGGCAACAGCTTGGCCAATACCTGATCGAGTCGCATCCCTGCGTACTCACCAGAAACTTTGAAAGCGAGTGGGCTGGGAGCTTCGGGGATTGCGGTAGTGTCAACTCCAGTGTCAATTCCGCATTCAGCTTGCTGAATAGCGGATTGCCTACCTTTGGCACACGCGACTTTTTGTCGCGTAGTGGATTGCCTAACCTTGTTATAATTGGTCAGTAATTTTTCGGGTTTAATCATGCGCCATAGTTTAACTTTAATTCTGCTGCTCACGCTAACTGCGTGCAGCTCTTTATCTGATAAATCCGATCCTTTGAGCGGCAAAACTGCCGAGGAAATCTACGCCCTGGCCAGGGTGCAGATGGACAATGTCAGTTACGAAAAGGCCATAAAGTTGTTTGAGACCCTGCAATCGCGCTACCCCTATGGCCGTTATGCGCAGCAGGCACAGTTGGAAACGGCCTATGCCTATTACAAGCAGGAAGAAGCCGAATCTGCCCTTTCCGCAGTCGATCGCTTCATCAAGCAATACCCGAACAACTCGCATGTGGACTATGCCTATTACCTGAAAGGGCTGATCAACTTTAACGAAGATATCGGCCTGCTTGGCCATTTGACGCAACCAGAATTGTCCGAGCGCGACCCCAAGGAAGCGCGCGAGGCCTTTGATTCGTTCAGGGATTTGGTCACGCGCTTCCCCAACAGCAAATACGCAGCCGATTCCAGACTGCGCATGCAGTACTTGACCAATTCGCTGGCACGCCATGAAATCCAGGTGGCCGGTTATTATTTGCGCCGTGGTGCTTATACCGCCGCCGCCAGCCGAGCCAATGGTGTGTTGACCGAATTCCCGCAGACGATAGCCACGCGTGACGCCCTGCAAATCATGGTGCAGGCTTACGACGCGATGGGAATAATGGAATTGCGCGATGACGCACAGCGCGTGCTCGAATTGAACATCGCCAAGGATGGCATCAGGCCAGTCACCAAGGAATCCCCAATAAACAAAAGGCAGTGGTGGCAGTTCTGGATGTAATTCCCAATATGCAATAGGGCACCTCTAAAAATCCAAACTCCGTCGCGATACTACGTTGCTCACAAAAAATTACTCCTTACATATCATACATATGCGGCGTCGCAATTTTTTGCTCGCGCCTTGTCTCGCTTAGGATTTTGAATTTTTAGAGGCGCCCAATAGGTTACGATAACTGCGTTGGCTGCGTCTTCGGCTCCTAGCCGTACTAAATGTACTGTCTTCGTCGCCTCATCCGGGTGCCCGGCCAAAAGTTTTTCGGACTTGCCGCCTTTGTTCCCATAATCTATTGTACATTGGAATTCTATGGGGAAATCAAGTGAAATATTGTCCTGAATGTGGTGCCCCAGTCGAACTTCAAATCCCTCCCGATGACAATCGGCCGCGCTTTGTCTGCACTCTCTGCACCACCATTCACTACCAGAATCCCAAGCTGGTCATCGGCTCCATACCGGAATGGGAAGATGGCCGCATTCTGCTGTGCCGCCGTGCGATTGAACCGCGCCACGGGCTGTGGACACTGCCCGCCGGGTTTATGGAAAATGGCGAGACTACTACTGAGGCGGCCATACGCGAGACTCTGGAAGAAGCCAACGCGCGCGTTGCGCTGGGCGAACTGTATACCATGGTCAACCTGCCCGACATCAACCAGGTGCATTTGCTGTTCCGCGCCACATTGCTTGATCTGGATTTTTCACCCGGTGCGGAAAGCCTGGAAGTCGAGCTTTTCGAAGAGCAGGATATTCCGTGGGATGAAATCGCCTTCCGCCCGGTAAGCATGACCCTGAAACATTATTTTGCCGACCGCATGAACAACAATTTCCAGTTTCACCTTGGCGATCTGGTTGCTCCCGTACGTTAAAATAATTCGGAGCAGGAATTATTCTATTTCGCGTTCAATCGAATAATAATTTCGGTAGGTCGGATCAAGCGTGTAGCGCGGATCCGACGCATTCTGTCGGCTCCGCTACGCTTGAGCCGACCTACCATATGTCACTATTGAAATGAAAATGTAATTAGTCGCCCATGCAAGCATGAATGCGCTAGAATTCAACCGTCCTTCAGTAACAATATAAAATGTCTTCTGTCATTCCTGTGGCTACCCCAGATTCCCTGCTGCGTCAGGAGGTGCTTGCCTTGCGCGCCTATCCGGTGCCGGACAGCAGTGGGTTGGTCAAGCTGGATGCGATGGAAAATCCCTATCCGCTCCCGCCACCATTGCGCGACGAGATTGCGCATCTGGTGGCCGATGCTGCCATCAACCGCTATCCTGATGCCAGCGCGCAGTCCCTGAAACAACAAATCCGTACTGTGACAGGCTTGCCGCCGGGCATGGATATTCTGCTCGGCAATGGTTCTGACGAGCTTATTCAGTTGCTGGCCATGGCCGTGGCCAAGCCCGGTGCCGCGCTGTTGAGCATCGAGCCGTCGTTCGTGATGTACCAGATGATTGCGGCCATGACCGGCATGAAATATGTGGGCGTGCCGCTGACCGAGGATTTTTCCCTGGACTTGCCGGTCATGCTGGCCGCCATGCAGCGCTATAAACCGGCGTTGATATTTCTGTCCTATCCCAACAATCCCAGTGGCAATCTATTTGATGCGGACGACATTGCGCAAATCATCGCGGCTGCGCCCGGTCTGGTGGTGGTAGACGAAGCTTATTATGCCTTTGCTGACGCCAGCTTTATGCCGATGCTGGCGCGCTATTCCAATCTGCTGGTCATGCGCACTTTTTCCAAGCTGGGTATGGCAGGATTGCGTCTGGGTTTTGTGGCGGGCAGTCCGGCCTGGTTGACGCACTTGGAAAAGTTGCGCTTGCCGTATAATGTCGGCGTATTGACGCAGCTGGTAGCGGAAAAGTTATTGCAGCATCGCGCGGTGTTGTTGCAGCAGGCAGCACAGATCAAACAGGATCGCGCCTGGTTATATGAGCGGCTGGTGGGAACGGTGGGCGTGCGGCCTTATACCAGCGATGCCAACTTTATTTTGTTCCGCGTGATGCATGCCGCCAGGGTTTTTACAGGATTGAAAAAGCGCGGCGTGCTGATCAAGAATTTAAGCGGCAGCTACCCGCTGCTGGCGGACTGCCTGCGTGTCACCGTAGGCACGCCACAGGAGAATGAACGATTTATCGCGGCATTGCAGGAATGTATTCATCAGACTGCGTAGGATGGGTGGAGCGCAGCGCAACCCATCACCAGTTGAGCAATGATGGGTTGC
>JANPNS010000416.1:0-11479 GCA_031427575.1 Gallionellaceae bacterium | reverse complement strand
GCGCGATAGCACGCCCACCCCGCGTCCATCGGCATCCACTTCCACCTGCTCAATGCCGGTGGTGCCGTGCAGCTCGTTCTCGTAACTTTGTTCTATCCCGGTTTTGCCGATGTGATCGGTACCGCGATAGTTGGCGGCGCTTTCATTTTCCTCGAACTGCTGAATTTCGCTTTCGTTGATGCGGCCGATGTAGCCGATCAGGTGCGAGGTATGTTCGCGGTAGGGATATTCGCGGAACAGGCGCGCCTTGATTTCAATCCCGGGAAAGCGATAGCGCTGCACGGCGAAGCGCGCCACCTCCGCATCTGTCAGGCGGCTGCGTATGGGCAAGCTTTCAAAATTCCGGCTTTCGGCCAAAAGTTTATTGAACCGTTTGCGATCTTTGGGCTGGATGTCCACCAGCTTGGCCAGATCATCAATCACTGCATCCAGATCGCCCACTTTACTCGGCGTAATTTCCAGCGTGTAGCCGGAATAGTTGTGCGCCAGCACCACGCCGTTACGGTCAAGAATCAGGCCGCGATTGGGCACGATGGGCACGATGGAGACGCGATTATTTTCCGCCATGGTGTGGTAGTGACCATGGCGTACCACCTGCAAGTAAACGAGGCGCACCAGCAGTAAAAACAGCAGCGTTAGCACAAAGCCCAAACTCAGCACCAGGCGCAGCCGGAAGTAATAGATTTCGCGTTGGTGGTTTTTAAGTTCGACGCGACGGTTCATATCTGATCGGAATTGGCGCGGGGATGACGCAATGCCTGAAGCAATATGGTCAGCGGCGACCACAGCAAGGTCGACACCACGCTGCCGATAAAATACTCCCAGGCAATATAACCGCGCACCTGCCAATGCACTGCTGCGTATACTGCATACGCCAGCAATAACAGCGGAAAGATTTGCAGGGTCTGCTGGCGCAGGTCAAACATCTGTACCCGGCGGTGCAGCACGATGCCGCCAAAAGCCAGCACTGAGTAGGCCAGCGCATGCTGTCCGAACAGGCTGGCGTCAGCCACATCGGCCAGTATGCCGACTGCCCAGGCAATACCAATCCCGACGCGGTACGGTTTGTGGGTGCACCAGTACAGCAATACCAGCGCGGTAAAGTCAGGCTTCAGCGCGAGCCAGATACCACCCCACGGCAACCAGTTGAACATCAGCGCAACAAACAGACTGCCCCCAATGAAAGCAGGGCTAACCGGCAGCAGAAATTCCTGGTTTTTCGGGAAATTGGCGCTCATGGATTTTTGCGTGCGCCTTTTTTAGGTTTGTCGACGGGCGCTTCTGGCACCGCTTCCGGGCGCTTTGGTAATTCTGGCAGTCCGGTCAGGATGAGCAGCTGGCGATGCTTGTCAACGCCCGCGATGGGCGCGCATCGAATGCGCGCGAACGGATAGGCGGGATCACGTTCAATGTGGCTTACCGTGGCCACCGGCAGCCCTGGCGGATACGTTCCATCGATACCGGAAGTCACCAAGGTATCGCCCTCCTGAATATCGGAGCTGATGGGCATGTAGCGCAGCGTCAGCTCACTGAGGCCGCCTGAACCGAACACGACAGCGCGCAGGCCATTGCGCAATATTTGCACGGGCACGGCATGATCCTTATCGGTAATCAGGGTGACCTCGTTTAACAAGGGATAGACGCGAGTGATTTGGCCCACTACCCCGCTGTCATCTATTACCACCTGTCCAGCCTGCACGTTCGAATGTTCATCCCTGGCCAACAGCAATTTGCGGCTAAAGATGTCGTGCCCGACATACACGATCTTGGCAAGCTGCATGGGATAACTGGCCCCCTGTTGCACTTGAAGCAGCTTATGCAGCTGCTGATTCTCTGCCTGCAGCGTCTGTAATTGCTGCAACTGAGCGGCATCCAGGGTGTGCTGTTGATGTAATTGGGCGTTGTCGCTGATGAGGGTGCTTTGTGAAGCCAGAAAAGCACCTGTTTTCTGCCACAATTCACCCGGTAATGTAGTCAGATGTTGCAATGACTGAACCGGAATGGAAAGGACGCTGCGTGCGAATTCCAGATACTTGTAACGTGCATCTACGAACAGCAACAGCAGTGACAGCAGCGAAAAGAAGGCAAGCCGGGCAGCCTGGCTGGGGCCGCGATTAAAAAACCGGAAAGACTGGGTGCGTTCCATGGGTCAGAGGACTGAGGACAGATGGGATATTGCCGCTATGCGGCGTGGCCTTATACAAATGCGGCAAAGCCGCACAAAAACTCTGATTCCTGATCCCTGGCACCTGATTCCTGACTTAATCGCTGGTGAAAATACCGCTATTGTCCATCCGGTCGAGCGCTTTGCCAGAGCCGCGCACCACGCAGGTGAGCGGGTCATCCGCTATGACCACGGGCAAGCCGGTCTCTTCCATCAGCATACGATCAATATCCCTTAATAACGCACCACCGCCAGTCAGTACCATGCCCTTGCTGGCGATATCCGCGCCCAGTTCAGGTGGGGTCTGTTCCAGCGCAGTTTTTACTGCGCTGACTATGCTGTTGAGCGGGTCGGTCAGCGCCTCCAGAATTTCATTGCTGGAAATGGTGAAACTGCGCGGCACACCTTCTGCCAGATTGCGTCCGGTTACTTCCATCTCGCGCACTTCGCTGCCGGGGAAGGCGGAACCAATTTCTTTTTTGATTTCTTCGGCAGTGGTTTCGCCGATCAACATGCCATAGTTGCGGCGGATGTAGTTGATGATAGCCTCGTCAAATTTGTCGCCGCCGACCCGAACGGAACCGGAATACACCGCGCCGCCCAGCGAAATGACGCCGACTTCGGTGGTGCCGCCGCCGATGTCCACCACCATCGAGCCGGTTGCTTCTTCCACCGGCAGATCAGCGCCGATCGCCGCCGCCATGGGTTCTTCAATTAATTCCACCCGGCGCGCCCCGGCCCCGTATGCAGATTCGCGGATAGCGCGGCGCTCCACTTGGGTGGAGCCGCATGGCACGCAAATCACGATACGCGGACTGGGAATGAAAATACCGGATTTATGCACCCGCTTGATGAATTGCTTGAGCATCTGTTCGGTAACGGTGAAATCGGCAATCACGCCATCTTTCATGGGGCGTATGACCGTGATGTTGCCCGGCGTGCGCCCCAGCATTTGCTTGGCCGCCAACCCAACCTGCTGGATCACCTTCTTGCCGTGCGGGCCGCCTTCATGGCGGATCGCCACCACCGATGGCTCGTTCAGTACTATCCCTTTGCCGCGCGCCCAGATCAGCGTGTTTGCGGTGCCCAAGTCGATTGCCAGGTCATTGGAAAAATAGCCATCAAAGAATTTAAAATCAAACATGGAGAATCCCGAATTAGTATTAAAGATGGGGCTGCTAAACGCTTTATGATACCCTAATTAAGACAATTTAAATAAAGCATTTCAGCCTATGTCGCTCAGTATTGAAGATGTCTACAAAGTCGCCCGCCTGGCCCGGCTGGCTATGACCGAGCAGGAAGCCCGGACGGCACATATGCAGTTGGCAAATATCTTTGGCTTGATTGCCGACATGCAAGCGGTCGATACCAAAAGCATCGCCCCGATGTCTCATGCTCAGGACGTGTCACAACGGCTGCGTGAGGATGTAGTGACGGAAGCCAATCAGCGCGAATTGTTCCAATCCCTTGTTCCGCAATATAAAGGCTCGCCACAAGTCGAAGCCGGGTTGTATCTTGTTCCCCAAGTCATCGAATAGTTCGTACCATGCTTAACTCCAGCCTTACACAACTCGGGGCGGCGTTGCACGCCAAAAAAATCTCCAGTGCCGAACTGACGCAGTTATATCTTGATCGTATTGCATTGCTCAATCCTGCGCTGAACGCCTACATTACCACCAACGCCGAAACCAGCCTGGCGCAGGCGCAAGCCGCCGATGCCCGCATCGCGGCAGGCAAGGCCGAGGCGCTGACCGGCATACCCATCGCGCAGAAGGACATCTTCTGCGCCAAGGGTTGGCGCACCACATGCGGCTCGAAGATGCTGGAAAATTTCATCGCGCCTTATGACGCGCACGTCATCACGCAATTCAACAACGCCGGTGCGGTGAATCTGGGCAAGACCAACATGGACGAATTCGCCATGGGATCATCCAATGAAACTTCATATTTCGGCGCGGTGAAAAATCCTTGGGATCAAAACGCCGTGCCCGGTGGCAGTTCCGGTGGCGCCGCCTGTGCCGTGGCGGCGCGCTTGTGTGCGGCGGCAACCGGCACTGATACAGGCGGCTCCATCCGCCAGCCCGCGGCGTTGTGCGGCATCTCCGGCATCAAGCCCACTTACGGCGTGGTGTCACGTTACGGCATGATTGCCTTTGCTTCCAGTCTCGATCAGGCCGGGCCGATGGCAAAGAGCGCAGAAGATTTAGCCTTGCTGCTAAACGTGATGGCCGGCTTCGACCAGCGCGACTCCACCAGCTTACAGCGCGACAAGGAAGATTACACACGCAACCTGAACAAACCGCTGACTGGTTTGCGTATCGGGCTGCCCAAAGAATTTTTTGCTGCGGGTCTGGCGCAGGATGTGGCGAGTTGCGTCAGCGATGCCATTGCCGAATACAAAAAACTAGGCGCGACTATTGTTGACATCAGCCTGCCCAATTCCAAATTGGCGGTTCCGGTTTACTACGTGCTGGCTCCGGCGGAAGCCTCCAGCAACCTGTCGCGCTTTGACGGCGTGCGCTACGGCTACCGCGCGCCGGAATATAGCGACCTGACCGAGATGTATGAGAGAAGCCGCGCGCAGGGTTTCGGCGCGGAAGTAAAACGGCGCATTATGATCGGCACTTATGTGCTGTCACACGGCTACTACGATGCGTATTACCTGCAAGCACAAAAAATCCGCCGTCTGATCGCGCAGGATTTCGCCGACGCTTTTAAACAATGCGACGTGATCGTGGGGCCGACCAGCCCGAGTACCGCATTTAATCTGGGCGAGAAGGGCGACGACCCGGTGCAGATGTATTTGTCCGACATCTACACCATTGCGGTGAACTTGGCTGGTCTGCCCGGCATGTCTATTCCATGCGGCTTCGGAGGCAACAAATTGCCAGTAGGTTTGCAAGTCATCGGCAACTATTTCGCCGAGGCGCAGATGCTGAATGTGGCGCATCAATATCAACTGGCGACGGATAGCCACAGCCGCGCACCACAAAACATCGGACTGTAAAAATATGAGCGTTCAGTGGGAAACTGTCATCGGGCTGGAAGTGCATACCCAGCTTTCAACCAACAGCAAAATATTTTCGGGCGCATCCACTACCTATGGTGCCGAGCCGAACACTCAAGCCGATGCGGTGAGCATCGCGCTACCCGGTGTGTTGCCAGTGTTGAACAAGGGCGCAGTGGAACGCGCCATCAAATTCGGCTTGGCCGTCGGCGCGCACATCGCACCGCGTTCGGTATTTGCGCGCAAAAATTATTTTTATCCTGACTTGCCCAAAGGCTACCAGATTAGCCAGTTCGATTTGCCGGTAGTGGGGCAGGGCGCGCTGACCATCCAGGTCGAGCCGCTATCGGGTAATGCCAAGCCATACGAAAAAGTGGTGCGCATCACCCGCGCCCATCTGGAAGAAGACGCAGGAAAATCGCTGCACGAAGATCATCACGGCATGACCGGCATCGACCTGAATCGCGCCGGCACACCCTTGCTGGAGATCGTGTCCGAGCCGGACATGCGCTCGGCGGTCGAAGCGGTGGCCTACGCCAAAACCCTGCACTCGCTGGTGCGCTGGATCGGCATTTGCGACGGCAACATGCAGGAAGGCTCGTTCCGCTGCGACGCTAACGTGTCGGTGCGTCGTCCCGGCGAAGCGCTGGGCACGCGCCGCGAGATCAAGAACCTCAACTCGTTCAAATTCATGCAGCAGGCGATCGAGTATGAAGCGAAGTGGCAGATAGACACGCTGGAGAACGGCGGCAAGATCCATCAGGCCACCGTGTTGTTCGATTCGGATAAATGTGAAACCCGCGCGATGCGCAGCAAGGAAGAGGCGCACGATTATCGTTACTTCCCCGATCCGGATTTGCTGCCGCTGGATATCACGCCCGCAATGCTCGAACAAGTGCGCGCCACGTTGCCCGAGCTGCCAGAAGCCAAACGGTCGCGATATGTAAACGATCTTGGCCTGTCGGCCTACGATGCCAACATTCTCACTGCATCGCGGGAGATGGCGGATTTTTTTGAGGCTACGCTAATCATGCCCCCTCCCGCCCCGTTGTCAGTAGTGGATGGAGGGATTGAGGGAGGAGTAGAGGGCTTGGTCGAAATGGAAGCCAAGCTCGCTGCCAACTGGTTAATCGGCGAAGTCAGCGCTCAGTTGAACCGCGATGGATTGGAAATGGCGCAGTGTCCGATCACACCACAACAACTCGGCGGCATGTTGAAGCGCATCATGGACAGTACCATTTCCAACTCCGCTGCCAAGGAAATATTCAAGACATTATGGAATGAAGGCGGGGAAGCTGACGCCATCATCGAAGCCAAAGGATTGAAGCAGGTTTCCGACAGCGGCGCGCTGGAAAAGCTGGTGGACGAAATCATTGCCGCCAATCCGGTTCAGCTTGCCGAGTACCGCAGCGGCAAAGACAAGCTGTTTGGCTTTTTTGTCGGTCTGGCGATGAAGGCCAGCAAGGGCAAGGCCAATCCGGGGGAGTTGAATGAAATTCTTAAGCGCAAACTGACGGGTTAGCTCAACATGTTGTTCGCCAGCCATGAAAGGTGGTTGATACTGTGCCGCGAGCATAGATTATTGCTTGCGTTGGGCTTCTTGATATGATTGCAAGTCGGCCATCGCCTTGCGTGGGATCATTTGTAGCGGCTATATTGAGTGCTTTACCAAGCAGCCCGTATTTTCTGAAAAGGACAAAGTATGAAGACACCGAAACAAAATAACCCGGACGACACAGTCCGCCCGCCATCGACCAAGCGGCCCCTGTGGCCGAAGCTGCTCACGGTGATAGTTCTGCTGGGGGTTGCGGTAGCCTTTATCGCGCTCCTGCCGCGCGGATTTTCGCAAGACTTCTCGCTTATCGGCAAAGGAGAAAACATTATAGTCATGGTTCATAACCCGCATTTCGTCGATAGCGGGAATAATATGAGTACGATAAGCATAACTTTGAGAGATGAATATAAGGGGCGCGTTACATTCCTCGTCGCCGACCTTTTTATCACTCAAGGGAAGGAATTTATCAAGACTTACGATATTGAAGATACAACGGCATTGGTTTTCTTTGCCCCCGATGGAAAAAAAATAAAAGTGCTTTACGGCCAGCAAAGTGTAGAGTCGTTACGAAAAAATATGGATAGTGCCTTTCATTTCTGAGCAGCGCTTACATATCATTCAGCAACCGGCCGCCTATCGCCCAATTTTCATCCGGCAGCTCATCAAAGGCGATGTAGGTGTAAGACTTTGGTTTATGCGCGATGCGCTCAAGCGTGTCGGTTATTTCTGTCGCGATTTGTTGCTTTTGTTCGCGGCTAAGCGTGCCGGCAATGCGGATATTGACGTAAGGCATGATGACTCCCCTGTTGCGGTTCGAAATGGCGCCTGAATATTTCATGCGCCTCCTATTTAAAATCACCCCACGTGGTTTGCAGTGCCGCCATTCCCGCCACGGCCGCCGTCTCGGTTCGCAACACGCGCGCGCCCAAACGGATGGGGATGAAACCAATCTGCCGCGCGAGCTGTGCTTCGTCCGCGCTGAAACCGCCTTCCGGCCCGATCAACAGCGTGACTATTCCCTGCGGCTGCGGTTGCTGGTGCAGCGCGGTGGCAGCGTGTGGCAGCAGGATAAATTTGCTGCCCGCCACATCGCGCAGTGTCGCCAGCCAGATGCTTAGCTCCTGCGGGGCGTGGACTTTGGGCAAGCTGTTCCTGCCGCATTGTTCACAGGCCGCAATTATGACGCTGAGCCAGTGTTCGACGCGCTTTTCAGCGCGCTCACCGGACAACCTGGCCACGCTGCGCTGGGTCTGCACCGGCTGAATTTCGGCAGCACCGAGTTCGGTTGCCTTCTGCATTATCCAGTCCATCTTGTCGCTGCTGCACATCGCTTGTGCCAGCACAATATGCAAGGGCGACTCGCGGCTAACTGTGCGAGCTTGCAGTTGTCCCAGTACCACTCGCTTTCCGCTTATCTCACCAATAATGCCGTGCAGCTCAATGCCCGTTCCGTCGAATAGTTGTACCGCATCGTTCACGCGCAAGCGCAATACCCGGATAGCATGATGCGCAGCTGCCGACGGCAGCTCAAACGAGGGTTCGACGGACAGCGGCGGCGGGCAATAAAAGCGCGGTGTGGACATGGATAGATCAAATTATAGCGGGGTCGGCGTAATAAATCTGCATACGACCGTTAAGCGTGCCCATCTGCCGATTCTGGTGGAAGCTGACTGCGGCATAAGGCAAGCGCCAATGAAGTTTGAAAACGGCCAATTGCCGTTTCTAGGATAATATATCGCCCTGAAAATGGATGTAAGGAGAGAATTGTGGTGAGTTTACAACCGCCAGTCTGTGATTTCGGCTGGCAGGCACGCGAATTTAGCTTGCCGGGCATAGACGGAAAATACTATAGCCCGAAAAATACCTGCGGCAAAAACGGCCTGTTGATTATGTTTATCTGTAACCATTGCCCCTATGTAAAATCCATACGCGACCGCATAGTGCGCGATACGCGCGAGTTGCTGCAATATGGCATTAACAGCATGGCAGTCATGTCGAATGATCCCGCAGAATATGAAGAGGATTCATTCGACAACATGAAAAAAGTGGCGCTGCAATATGCCTATCCTTTCCCCTATGCATGGGATGAAACACAGCAGGTAGCCAGAGACTATGGTGCAATTTGTACGCCGGATTTCTTCGGTTTCAACGCCAGGCTGGAACTGCAATATCGCGGCCGCTTGGATGCTTCACGCAAGGATGCGGTGGCCAACGCGCCGCGCGACTTGTT
The DNA here is from genome assembly GCA_031427575.1 of Gallionellaceae bacterium. GTDB lineage: Bacteria > Pseudomonadota > Gammaproteobacteria > Burkholderiales > Gallionellaceae > Nitrotoga. The sequence continues at coordinate 2,523 of JANPNS010000416.1, read as the reverse complement.
CAACGCCATGGTGCAAGTAGCGCAAACCGGCACGGGCCCGACCGAACAAATTGCCAGCATGGGTTGTTCCATTAAATGGAAAAATGAAGCGTGACAACTGACCGGACCATGAGCGCCGTTTTGAAAGCAGTAGTGGCGGCGGTCAGGCTGGTGTCGGCAGAAGAGATTATGCCGCGCTACATGAAAGTGGCGCATCAGCACAAGAACGATGGCAGCCTCTGCACCGAGGCCGATATCGCCGCACAGGAAGCGCTCACGCACAAGCTGCAAGCCATTCTCGATGTGCCGGTCATCGGCGAGGAGATGAGCGGAGAGCAGCAGGTAACGCTGTGGGCAGACGGGTTACAAACGGTGTGGTGTATAGACCCGATAGATGGGACATCCAATTTTGTGCGTGGCTTGCCTTATTTTGCTGTTTCGGTGGCGCTGATACGCGCAGGAAAGAGCATGCTCGGTGTGGTGTATGCCCCGGTTACAGATGAGATGTTTGCGGCCGAGCGGGAGCGGGGCACGTTCTTGAATGGCGACCCGCTGCTTGGCCGTACTGCCGCCACCTCGTTGAGTGGTGCGCTGGCCAACATTGACATGAAGCGGCTGGAGGGCAAACTGGCGGCCAAGCTGGTCAGCAACCCGCCGTATTGCTCGCAGCGCAACTTTGGTGCCAGTACGCTGGATTGGTGCTATACCGCTGCCGGGCGCTACGACGTGTATTTGCATGGCGGCCAAAAGCTATGGGATTATGCCGCCGGGTCGCTGGTGCTGCAGGAAGCGGGCGGCCACATGTGCAGTTTGGAGGCTGATGATTTTGCCCTGGGCAATGTGTGGCAACGTTCAGTAATCGCGTCGCTGGATACCCACCTGTTTGATGAATGGAAAAGCTGGTTACGTGCCCGCACATTAAAAGGATCATCATGAAAATATTGATACTCGGTGCAGGGCAGGTCGGATCGACAGTGGCGGAAAGTCTGGTTGGCGAAGCCAACGATATTACGGTAGTTGATACGGATGCGAGCAAGCTGCGCCTGCTGCAAGATCGCCTTGATCTACGCACTCTGGTCGGGAACGCCTCTCATCCTTCCGTTCTGAAACAGGCTGGCATTGAGGATGCCGACATGCTGCTGGCAGTGACCCAAAGCGACGAGGTCAACATGGTGGCCTGCAAACTTGCCGCCAGCCTGTATAACACCCCAACCAGGATCGCGCGCATCCGCGCTACTGATTATCTGGAGCATCCGGAGATTTTCAGAAGGGAAAATTTCTGTGTTGATTTTTCCATTTGCCCGGAACAAATACTCACCGATTACATCTGCAAGCTGATCGAGTTTCCGGAAGCCCTGCAAGTGCTGGAATTTGCCGACGGGCAGGTATCACTGGTGGCGGTGTGCGTTTTAAAAGGTGACCCGTTGGTGGGTAATGCATTGCGCAACTTGCGCGCCCACATGCCGCATATTGATGCGCGCGTCGCGGCAATTTTCCGCCAGGACAGGCCGATTATTCCGGAAGGTGACACGGTAATCGAGGCGGGGGATGAAATATTTTTTATTGCTGCCACCGAAAATATCCGCACCGTGCTTAAAGAGCTGCGCCGTATGGATAAACCAACCAAGCGCGTCATGATAGTGGGCGGCGGCAATATCGGGCGCAGGCTGGCACTGGCACTGGAGCGGGATTATCAGGTCAAGCTTATTGAATACAACAAGAAGTCCTGCGGCCATCTGGCGGGCGAATTGACGCATACGCTGGTGCTGAATGGCGATGGCACTGATGAAAACCTGTTGACTGCCGAGCATGTGGAGGATGTAGACGTATTCTGCGCGCTGACCAACGATGACGAGAACAACATCATGTCGGCATTGTTGGCCAAGAAAGGCGGGGCGCGCAAGGTGATCGCGCTGATCAACCGCAGCGCCTATGTCGAATTGGTGCAGGGCGGGCAAATCGATATCGCGCTGTCCCCGGCCCACGTCACCATCGGTTCGCTGCTGGCCTATGTGCGCCAGGGTGACGTGGCGGTAGTGCATGCGCTGCGGCGCGGCGCGGCTGAAGCGCTGGAGCTGGTGGTGCACGGCGACCGCCAGTCATCAAAGGTGGTGGGGCGGCGCATCGATGAGATCGACCTGCCCAAAGGCGCCACGATAGGCACAATAGTGCGCGGCCAACAGGTCATCATGGGACACCACGACGCGGTAATCGAGGCGGGCGACCATGTCATTGTGTTTGTGATTAACAAGAAAATGATCGGCAAGATCGAGCAGCTGTTTCAGGTTGGCTTGGGATTCTTCTGATGCTGCGTTCGCTGACAGTTGTCCACACGCTGGGCTTGATGTTAATCATGTTCAGCGCAACTTATATCTTGCCCATTGTTACCTCGTTGATTTACCGGGATGGCATGCTGGTGGATTTTGTGCTGGCGATGATGATGACATTTGCCTCTGGCTACCTGATGTGGCTGCTGACGCGCCGTTTTCGTGGAGAGCTGACTATCCGTCATGGCTATCTGCTGGTGGTAATGATGTGGACGGC
>JANPNS010000415.1:0-5264 GCA_031427575.1 Gallionellaceae bacterium | reverse complement strand
GGCACCTCTAAAAATCCAAACTCCGTCGCGATACTGCGTTGCTCACAAAAAATTACTCCTTACATATCATATATATGCGGCGTCGCAATTTTTTGCTCGCGCCTTGTCTCGCTTAGGATTTTGAATTTTTAGAGGTGCCCTCAAGCAATGCCTGTTTGCTTTGTCAGGGCAAGCACAACACCACGTGTCCGGGTGCCTGTGCCGGAGGGATACGGGAGGTTATCCGACCGAATCTGCTGCGATTTAGCCAGCGATAGCCAGATTATGAGTATGTGGTACTGGCTATCTTGTGCATATGAGGCTTGTACGTATGGGGATTCTGAAGTAACGGGTTTCCTGATACCATCGCGCCCTCAATGAATTCTTCTGGGTAGGGGCGCGATTGATCGCGCCTTGGGTATTCTTAAATCACACAAGGGCGTGATGCAACAAAGTCAGGCAATCCACTGCGCAGCAAGCTGCGCGTGGAATTGACACAATCACGCCCCTACGAGTAAATATGATGAGCAACGAAACGCTCCAGGCCGTGCGCGGCATGAATGACATCCTGCCGGACGAGGCACAGTTGTGGCTGTGGTTCGAGGATGTGGCGCGCGTCTGGCTGGAAGGTTATGGCTATCGCAACATCCGCATGCCGCTGCTGGAGCCGACCGCCTTGTTCAAACGCGCGATCGGCGAAGTGACCGATATTGTGGAAAAAGAGATGTACAGCTTTGCGGACAGCCTCAATGGCGATCAGCTCACCTTGCGCCCGGAAGGCACGGCTTCCTGTGTGCGGGCCGCGCTGCAACACAATCTTCTGTACAATGCGCCGCAGCGTTTGTATTACAGCGGCGCGATGTTCCGCCATGAGCGGCCGCAGAAGGGACGTTACCGGCAGTTTCATCAGATAGGCGTAGAAGCCTTGGGCTTTGCCGGGCCTGATATTGACGCCGAACAAATACTGATGTGCGCGCGGCTATGGCGCCAGTTGGGTTTGCGCGATATCACGCTGCAACTCAATACACTGGGCGATGCAGCGGCACGGCAGCGGCACCGGGCCAAGCTGATAAAATATTTTGAGCAGCACAGTAGTGTACTGGATGCCGATGCCACGCGCCGTTTGCACAGCAATCCGCTACGTATTCTGGATAGTAAAAATCCGGCGATGCAGCAAGTAATTTCCGCTGCGCCTGACTTGATGGATGAATTGGAACAAGATGCGTTGACGCATTTTGAGGCCGTGCAACAAATTTTACGCCGCCATGAGATTGCATTTGAAATCAACCCACGTTTGGTGCGCGGCCTGGATTACTATAACCGCACGGTGTTTGAATGGACCACCACCCGCCTCGGCGCGCAGGGCACGGTCTGCGCAGGCGGACGTTTCGATAGCCTGATCGAACAGATCGGCGGCCAGCCTGCCCCGGCTTGCGGTTTCGCGATGGGCATAGAACGCTTACTGGCGCTGGTGCAGGAAGATGGCATGGCTCTTCCTGCGGCGGCGTTGGATGTCTATCTGGTGCATCAGGGCGTCCAGGCAGATGTGATGGCGGAAACAGTGGCTGAGCAATTGCGCGATGCCGGGTTGCGCGTGGTGCTGCATTGCGGCGGCGGCAGCTTCAAGTCGCAAATGAAAAAAGCGGATGCCAGTCGCGCCCCGTATGCAGTCATCATCGGTGACGATGAAGTGCGCAGCGGGTCGGCCACGCTCAAGCCGTTACGCGGTGGCGAACAAGTGAATGTGGAGTTCGGTGACTTGCCGGGCAAGATTGATGATTTGATTAAAGGGCACCTCTAAAAATCCAAACTCCGTTGCGATACTGCGTTGCTCAAAAAATTTTAACGCTTACATATCAAAACATATGCGACGCGCTAAAATTTTTATCGCGCCTTGTCTCGCTTAGGATTTTGAATTTTTAGAGGTGCCCTAAACTGAAATGAATTTTATTAAACGAGGGTGACAAAATGGCAATACTCGATATGCAGGAACAGGAACAGCTGGATGCCTTTAAGACATGGTGGAAGGACAACGGCAAGTGGCTGTTGCTGGTGCTGGGCTTGGCCTTGGGCGGTTTCGCTGTAATACAGGGTTGGAAATCCTACCAAGCCACACAGGCAATTAAGGCTTTCACCTTGTATGACGAACTGGGAAAGCAGCTTGTCAGCAATGACCCCAAGCGCATCAACGATGCCGCGACGGCAGTGATGAACAAGTTCAGCTCCACCGCTTACGCACCGCGAGCGGCGTTGACCGCAGCACAGGTCAACATCCAGGCTGACGACCTGACGCGAGCCAAGACCCAATTGCAGTGGGTGATTGATCATGCTGATGAATCAGGATTGCAGCACCTGGCACGACTCAAACTGGCTTCGGTGTTGCTGGACGAAAAAAATTTCGAGGGCGCACTCAAGCTGTTGGACACAAAGCATTCTGAAGCTTTCGCGGGTCTGTATGCCGATCTGAAAGGCGACGTGCTGAATGCGCAGGGCAAGACTGAAGAAGCGCGAGCCGCTTATCAACAGGCATACGATAAAGTGGATGCCAAGAGTTCGTATCGCAGCATGATCCAGGTCAAACTGGAAGCGGTTGGCGGCACTAAATGATTGATCGCTTTGCCGCATGGCTGCTGCTGGTAACACTTGCGGCCTGTGCCAGCGACAGTAACAAGTTGGGCAAGGATGCGGCAAAACTGGTCGAGTTCAAGCAAACGGCCACGCTTGAAGTGCGCTGGCACTATGACATCGGCAATGCTGGCAACAATGTGTTGTTGCCCGCGATCATGTCTGACGCAATCTACGCCGCGAATGCCAGAGGCCAACTATTCCGGTTGGAGCGCGCGAACGGTAAGCGGGTGTGGCGTTCCGATAGCGGCTTCACCATTTCTGCCGGGGTAGGAGCAGGCGATGGTTTGCTGCTGGTCGGTGGTGTGAAGGGCGAATTGGCGGCTTTTGCCGAGGACGGCACATTACGCTGGAAAAGCAGGGTGTCGAGCGAAGTGTTGAATGCGCCACAAATCGCCAATGGTGTGGTGGTGGTGCGCACCGGCGATGGCCGCATTAGCGGGCTGGACGCAGCAGACGGCAAGCGCCTGTGGTTGTACGAGCGCGCCACGCCATCGCTGGTTGTGCGCAGCCATGCCGGGGTAACGATTGAGCGCGGCACGGTCTATGCGGGGTTCGCCGGCGGCAAGCTGGCGGCAATTGACTTGGCCACTGGCATTATCAAGTGGGAAGCGGTCGTGTCGCAACCGCGCGGTAACACTGAGCTGGAGCGCATCAGCGACATTATCAGCGCGCCGGTGACAGATGGTGAACAGGTTTGTGCGGTGGCATTTCAGGGGCGCGCGGCATGCTATGGCCTGGCGCAGGGCAGCCTGCTATGGAGCCGTGAACTATCCAGCGACAAGGGCATGGTCCTGCAACGCAATAATCTTTATGTGACCGATGACAGTGGCGTTGTGCTGGCGCTGGATAAAAGCAGCGGCAGTTCAGTTTGGAAGAACAATCAATTATCCCGGCGTCGTACCACAGCTCCGCTGGCGCTGGGTAGCAATCTGCTGCTGGGCGATTACGAAGGCTATGTGCATGTTTTGAACAGCGAGGATGGATCCATGGTGGCGCGCCTCAAAACAGATGATAGCCCGATTACGACTGCCCCGCTGGAGTTGGATGGTGGCCTGCTGCTACAAACACAAGGCGGTGGTGTGTATTCAGTGGCCATCCACTGACTGAGAATCTGAAATGCTACCCACGCTCGTTCTAGTCGGCCGTCCCAACGTCGGCAAATCTACGCTGTTCAATCGCCTCACCCGCAGCCGCGATGCCTTGGTGGCTGATATGCCGGGGCTGACACGCGACCGTCACTATGGGCGCGGGCGCATCGGTGAACGGCCTTTTCTGGTGGTAGATACCGGTGGCTTGGAACCGGTAGCCAAGGAAGGCATTTTGTTCGAGATGGCCAAGCAGACACGGCAGGCGGTGGATGAAGCCGACATCGTGTTGTTTCTGGTGGATGGGCGTCAGGGTGTAACTCCGCAGGACAAGATTATTTCCGAGCAATTGCGCAAGACCGGACGTCCCGTGCTGCTGTTGGTTAACAAAGCCGAGGGCATGCAGCGCGTGGCCGTCACCAACGAATTTTTTGAACTGGGTTTGGGCGAGCCGCTGCCGATTTCTTCCGCGCATGGCGACAATGTCAGCGAAATGGTGGATCTGGCGCTGGAAGAGTTGCCGTCGCAGGTGGAAGGTGAACAAGAAAAATCCGATCATCCTAAGCTGGCTATTGTTGGTCGTCCCAACGTCGGCAAATCCACCCTGGTCAATGCGATCCTGGGTGAGGAACGGGTGATTGCCTTTGACCAGCCGGGTACCACGCGCGATAGCATCTACATTGATTTCGAGCGCGGCGGAAAAAAATACACCATCATCGATACCGCTGGGGTGCGCCGCCGCGGTAAAGTGGACGAGGCAGTCGAAAAATTTTCGGTGATTAAAACGCTGCAAGCGGTGGAAGACGCCAACGTCGTGGTGCTGGTGGTAGACGCGCAGCAAACCATTACCGAACAGGATGCGCACATTGCCGATTTCGTGTTGCAAGCCGGGCGCGCACTGGTGCTGGCGGTCAATAAATGGGATGGGCTGGATGATTATCAACGCGAAACAACCAAGCGCGACCTCGACCGCAAGCTACACTTTCTGAGTTTTGCCAAGCTGCATTTTATTTCCGCGCTGCATGGCAACGGTGTGCCGGGCATTTTGAAATCGGTGGACGAAGCATACGCCGCCGCGATGGCCAAGCTACCCACGCCCAAACTGACGCGTGTGCTGATCGACGCCGTAGAAAAACAGCAACCGCCGCGTTCACAATTCCGCCCCAAGATGCGCTACGCCCATCAGGGCGGCAGCAATCCGCCGCTGATAGTAATTCACGGCAGCGCGCTGGACAAAATACCGGATAGCTACCGCCGTTATCTGGAACGCACTTTTTGCGAAGCCTTCAAACTGCAAGGCACCCCGCTCAGAATTGAATTCAAGGCCGGCAAAAATCCTTTCGCCAACAAGGCACCCAAACCGTTGACCGAAAGCGAAGAGCGCAGCGCCCATCGCGCCCGTATCAGGGGGCGCAGGATGTACGGGCGTTAATCCTAAAAACCGCAGTTGGCATGCTTCGACTTCGCGGCAAACCCCGCCGCTACGCTCAGCACGAACGGTTACATGGGCTCACCCGATGGGTGAGAGACCGTTCGCCCTGATAACCAGCGACTTGGCTGACGTCTTTTGGC
>JANPNS010000414.1:0-5559 GCA_031427575.1 Gallionellaceae bacterium | reverse complement strand
GGCACCTCTAAAAATCCAAACTCCGTCGCGATGCTGCGTTGCTCAATAAATTTTAACGCTTACATATCAAATATATGCGGCGCGCTAAAATTTATTTCGCGCCTTGCCTAGCTTAGGATTTTGAATTTTTAGAGGTGCCCTTAAGAACAATGTTTCACAATTTATGATTTGCAATACTAGTTACTGAATAACTTAAACAACGCCATCCTTACAGCTCTTAGTGAGGCTTATTGGTTGCAACTGCCGCCTTTGCACCGGTCGATGCGGTGTCTTTTTTCAAACAAGATTTCATGAACGCCTTGCGATCAGCCCCCTTGAGGGCTTTTTCTTTGGCAGTCATATTACATGACTTCATTTTTTCTTGCTGGGCGGTCATTTTTTTCGGGGCCGGAGCATCGGTTCCGGCAGGGGCAGCAACAGCAGCAAAAGTGGCAGCAGCGAATATAGCAGCGATCAGTGTAGGCAGCAGTTTCATTTTTTACTCCAATGGTTAGTTAGTAGTCAGGTTTTAACGTCTACAGGCACTGACTGGTGCCGAGGACAGTAACGCGCTAACTTTTCGTTTGGTTGACACCTGCCACGCGAGGTCGGTCATTACAGTGGTGCCGGGAGAGGGACTCGAACCCTCACATCCTTACAGACACTGGATTTTGAGTCCAGCGCGTCTACCAATTCCGCCATCCCGGCCAAGCCGCGAATTATCCATGAAACGACTATCTGTATCAACCTAGAAACGGTAGTTGAACGCATTCGAGAGTGTGTGTTTTGGGTCGGCAGGCTAGGCGCCAACCCTCTCTCCAACTCTCTCCCAGAGGGAGAGAGGGCAGTCGTTCCCTCTCCCGCACGCGGGAGAGGGTTAGGGAGAGGGCTGATGCGGCATGGCCATTTCACCCGCAAGGGGCAGGCCGTGGTTGTAAAGCCGATAAATCGGCAACAACCACGCACCATGCAAAGAGGAGCAACAACGCCTGGTGACCCAAAACATACACAATCGGGTGCGTAGCGTGCTCACCCATCAAGTGGCCGTTGTCAAATCTCGTAACTTCCATACTCATCAGCCTCTCCTTAAAGCTCGCAAGCAGTCAACTGCCGTTTCTAGGTTCCAGCTACAATGCGCCCTTTTGACGCATACCCGTTGCTTAAAGACCATGCGCACCGATAAATTTGACTACGCTCTGCCCCAGCATTTGATTGCGCAGCACCCGCCCAAGCTGCGTGGTGCCAGCCGCTTGTTGCATGTTGGCGGCAACGCAAGAGCTAACCTGATGTTTGCCGATTTACCCTCCCTGCTGCACGAGCATGACGTACTGATATTGAATGACACACGCGTATTGAAAGCGCGCTTATTCGGCGTAAAGGAAAGTGGCGGAAAAATTGAGGTATTGATTGAACGCTTGCTCGATGACCACAATGCGCTGGCACAAATACGCGCCAGCCATGCGCCCCCACCCGGTAGCCGAATAACTCTGGCCGATCAGGTGCCGGTTACAGTGCTGGGACGTGAAGGTGAATTTTTCCGATTGCGTTTTGACGGCATAGAAGATGTATCAGCCCTGCTGGAAAAATATGGGCAGCTGCCATTGCCACCTTACATTACTCATACGTCCGATGCCGAGGATGAAGAACGCTATCAGACCGTGTTTGCCCGACAACCCGGCGCGGTCGCCGCACCCACCGCAGGCCTGCATTTCGATCAAAAGATGCTCACCACCTTGCGTGACCAAGGCGTGCAACTCGCGTATGTCACGCTGCATGTCGGCGCCGGCACCTTCCAGCCGGTTCGCGCAGAAAATATCCACGACCATGTCATGCACAGCGAGCACTACACCATTCCCCAGTCCACCGTGGATGCTATTTTGCAGACGCGGGCACGGGGCGGGCGCGTCATCGCAGTGGGCACCACCAGCTTACGCGCGCTGGAAAGCGCGGCAGCGCGGGAGGAGTCGGGGGATATTCAGGCAGGCGAGGCTGAAACACGCATATTTATTACGCCCGGTTTTGAATTCAAAGTAGTGGATGTGTTGCTTACCAATTTTCATTTGCCCAAATCCACCCTGCTGATGTTGATCTGCGCCTTCGGTGGCATGGACGAGATGCTGGCAGCCTATCGCCATGCGGTGGAACAGGAGTACCGGTTTTTCAGTTACGGTGATGCGATGTTGCTTGAGCGACACAAATTGAAATGATCGCTATGCGGTAAAGCCTATGGGGCACCTCTAAAAATTCAAAATCCTAAGCGAGACAAGGCGCGAGCAAAAAATTGCGGCGCCGCATATATTTGATATGTAAGGAGTAATTTTTTGTGAGCAACGCAGTATCGCGACGGAGTTTGGATTTTTAGAGGTGCCCTATGGATATTGCAAGTTTACTTTTATTGCTATTGCTGGCCGCGTTGGGTTGGTTCTGGTTCGACAGCCTGCGCACGCTTGAGGTCGCCCGCAATGCGGGAAAACATGCATGCAATAATGCCAACGTGCAATTTCTCGACGACACCGTCGCCAGCATCGGGCTGGCGCTGGTGCGCGACAAGAGTGGCCGCAGAGTGTTGCGCCGCACCTATCGTTTTGAATTCAGCGAAACCGGCAACACTAGGCTTGAAGGCAGACTGGTCTTGCTCGGTAGCAACATCGAATCGGTAACGATGGAGCCTTATCAAATATTGCCGTGAACAGAAGGTAGTACGTAGGGCGCAATAACCAACGGGCATTGCGCCGCATGTTAGCACCAAACCCCAAGTGAAAATTAATCGCTATACCTCATACCGTAGTTATAAATTACATGACAGACGCGACGATAATCTGGCATGGCGGTGTGCATCGCAGAGGAAATCATCCGGCGGTGTCAACTTCTCAAGCTCGAAGAGCTTAGAGAATTGCCTACCTTTGGTGCAATGCCCGTTGGTTATTGCCCCTACAAACTGGTCATTTAATTACACGCATCAGAAGAAGGGCGCGATGCAACTAAGTCAGGCAATGTCCAGGCATGGCGCGCCGTGCTCCTACGCAAGATTTGACGCAATCTCGCTCCTATCCCCACTGCGCCGTCAGCTTTCGATCCCGCCTGCTCTCCATCAAATGCAGCATGAATGCGCAATCGTCACGATGTATCGTAATTCCCCTATCTCGCGTGACATAACCAACGATGGCATCTCCCTGTACCGGGCTGCAGCATTTGGCGATACGGGTCATCAGGTTGTTCACGCCGCCGACGGTGATGTCGGCTTTTGAGGTGTGTTGGGTTGCTGGCTTGAAAACGTTTGGTTTGGCGGCTTCTATTACCTTGGTCGGCAGTTCTTGCTGGATCGCGACGGCGATGCGCCGTGGCGTGATTTCGTTGCGGCCTATGGCAGCTAGAAAATCTTCCAGCTTGTTGAAGTGCAAGCGTTGCGCGATTTTTTCCTGGTTGAGGGAGGTAATGCCGAGCCGGTGCAGCTCTCTGTCCAGTTGCGCTCTACCTTGCGCGACGCTTTCATCGAAGTTCTGGTTTTTGAACCAGGTGCGCACTCTGGCACGGGCGTGCTTGCTTTTTAAAAAGCCGAGTGCGGGGTTAATCCAGTCGCGGCTGGGCGCGCCTTGTTTGGTGGTGAGAATTTCCACGCGTTGGGCGTTTTGCAATTTGTAATTGAGCGGGACAATGCTGCCATCCACTTTTGCGCCGCGCGTGCGGTGACCCAGGTCGGTGTGCACGGTGTAGGCAAAATCCACCGGGGTCGCGCCTTTGGGTAGGGCGATGACTTTGCCTTGCGGCGTCAGCACGTAAACCTGGTCGTGGAATAATTCATTCTTGAATTGTTGCTGCATGTCTCCCTTGTCGGTCAGGTCTTCTTTCCATTCCAGTATCTGACGCAGCCAGGCGATTTTTTCATCAAAGCCGGGCTCTGATTTTTCTTGGGATTTTCTGCCTTCCTTGTAACGCCAGTGGGCGGCGACACCCAGCTCCGAATGCTGGTGCATGTCGTGGGTGCGTATCTGCACCTCGAGCGGGAGGCCGCGCGGGCCGATGATGGCGGTGTGCAGCGAGCGATAGTTGTTGCTCTTGGGGTGCGCGATGTAATCGTCGAATTCGCCGTCTATCGGCGGCCACAATTCATGCACCAGGCTCAGCGCGGTGTAGCACCCCTCAACGTCATCTACAAGAATGCGCACGGCGCGCACATCGTACAGCTCGCTGAAATCAATTTGTTTGCGCTTCATCTTGTTGATGATGCTGTAGATGTGTTTGGGGCGGCCGGTCACTTCGGCTTGAATGCCAGACTGACGCAATGTCTGCTCCAACTGCGACACCACTTCGGTTATGAATTGTTCGCGATCTCCCCTGCGCTCATCCAGCAGTTTGGCAATCTTCTTGTATAGCGCCGGCTCCAGATAACGCACGGACAGGTCTTCCAGTTCCCACTTGAGTTGCCACACACCGAGCCGATTGGCCAACGGCGCAAAAATGCTGCGGGTCTGTTGCGCGATCAGTTGCTGTTGTTCAACACTGGCGCCCGACAGGCTGCGCAAGGTCTGGGTGCGCTCGGCCAGCTTGATCAACACCACGCGTATGTCCTGCACCATCGCCAGCAACATCTTGCGCAAGCTTTCGATTTGTTGCGCGGCTTCGTCCTGGTCTTTCGCACCGAGCACTTCGCTGAACAGCCGGATTTTTTCCATTCTGGAAATTCCATCTACCAGCATGGTCACATTGCCGCCAAACTCACTCTCCAGTTTTTCTGCCCAGTCATCGAGATACTCTGGCACCGCATGCAGAATGGTGGCGGCGATGGTTTCATGATCCAGATGCATGCCTATGAGAATCGCCGCCGAACCGAGAGCATGTTGCAGCAGCGGAGTGCCAGTCAGTTCGACTTGTCCGTCGTACAACGGCTCCGCCAATGCGCAGGCGCGGCGGATTACCTCAACTTCTGCGGGGGCAAAGGTCGTAGCCAGGCCGTCAAGCCACGATTGAATGTTCGCGGATGAGGAGGCTGATTTTTGTGTGGTGAAAACCATCAGACATTATTGCATTGATACATGAGAGTGCTGTATCCCATCTCCACTCCCGACACTATTTTGTGTCAAGAAGACTCTCTGACACCGCATGACCACGCTTGAAAATGTGCATCAGGCGCTGCACTGCATCATCCACATAAGTAAACAACACCGGAATAACCAGCAAACTGAGAAAAGTAGAAGTGATCAGTCCGCCGATAACCACAATCGCCATCGGTGCGCGAAAGCTTGAATCAACGCCTATGCCCAGCGCGATCGGCATCATGCCGGCACCCATGGCGATGGTGGTCATTACAATCGGGCGGGCGCGTTTGTGGCAGGCGTCGAGCAACGCTTCGGCGCGCGTCAGGCCACGATCGCGGCGCGCCATGATGGCGTACTCCACCAGCAGAATGGAGTTTTTGGTGGCGATGCCCATCAGCATAATCAGGCCGATCATGGACGGCATGGAAATCGCCGTGTGGGTGATGAACAGCGCCAGAAATGCGCCGGGTATGGACAGCACCAGCGCCGCCAGTATGGTCACCGGTTGGACAAAATCCTTGAACAGCAGCACCAGCACAATGTA
>JANPNS010000413.1:0-10188 GCA_031427575.1 Gallionellaceae bacterium | reverse complement strand
GGCACCTCTAAAAATCCAACTTTCGTCGCCATACTGCGTTGCTCACAAAAAATTATTCCTTACATATCAAACATATGCTGCGTCACAATTTTTTGTTCGCGCCTTGTCTGGCTTAGAAATTTGAATTTTTAGAGGTGCCCTTAACCGGCATTTCCTTAACATTATGCTATGCATTAGCCAACGGGGTGGACATTATTTAACCTGCCCGCGCTCAATGTTGATACCGACCATGCGACTGCCGTGTATGGCGTTTAGTTTTGCTACGCTGACCTTGACCCATGGCGCGTTAAAGTCAGTGAGCAAAATTTGTGCGATGTGTTCGGCCAGCGCTTCGAGCAAGTTGAAGTGACGACTGATTAATACTTCCTGGATGTGGCGCACGATCGCGGCATAATCGAGGGCGTCGGCGATGTCATCACTCTGGCCGGCGCGGCTGTTCGGCAGGGCAATCTCCAGATCGAGTTGCAGGGTTTGCGGCACGCGCTTTTCCCATTCGTACACGCCGATCAATGTTTCGACTTTGAGTTCTCGCAGAAAGATAATGTCCATGTGTGGGCGCAGCTGTGTGCATGCCTCAAGTTTCGCGTAAAATCCGCAGTTGCTTAATTCTAAGGCATTCCGCATGTTGACCCTAGTTTTTGTAATAGCTGCCTATCTGTTGGGTTCAGTTTCGTTTGCGGTGTTGATGAGCAAGGCCTTCCGCTTGCCCGATCCGCGCACCTATGGCTCACATAACCCGGGTGCAACCAACGTGCTGCGCAGTGGCAAAAAACTGGCGGCAGTGCTGACCTTGTTGGGCGATGCAGCCAAGGGCTGGCTGGCAGTTAGTCTGGCACGGCATTTCGCACCGCATGACGGCGATGCCTTGCTGCTGGTGGCCGCCGTGGCACTGGCGGTATTCCTCGGTCATCTGTTTCCGCTGTTCCTGCGCTTTAAGGGCGGCAAGGGGGTGGCCACCGCGCTGGGTGTGCTGCTGGCGTTGAATGTCTGGTTGGGAGCGGTGACGCTGGTGACATGGATATTGCTTGCGCTGATATTTCGCCTGTCTTCGCTGGCGGCGGTACTGGCTGCGTTGCTTGCGCCGATCTACGCCGTGTTGCTGCACTTGCCACTAGAATATGTGCTGGCCTCAGTGCTCATGTCGCTGCTGTTGATCTGGCGCCACAAGGGTAATATACAAAATTTGCTGGCGGGCAAGGAAAGCAAGATCGGCAATAATTCCAATTCCTGATAGAAACGATCACTGCGTTGGCTTCGTCTTTGGCTCCTAGCCGTACTACATGTACTGTCTTCACCCGCAAGGGGTAGGCCGTGGTTGTAAAGCCGATGAATCGGCAACAACCACGCACCGTCGCCTCATCCGGGTGCCCGGCCAAAAGTTTTTCGGACTCGCCGCCCCTTCGACTAAGCTCAGGACAGGCTTGTGCTCCTTCCTATCAGAAATTGGAATAAGGCGAGTGCGCGCGACTCCCCCAAAAGCAGCCGCTAAATTCAGGTTGTGGAACAGGGGCTTATTTTGGTAGAATCGCGGCCTTAATTTTTGTTGAAGGGTAGTTAGTTCATGACGACTGTACGTGTTAAGGAAAACGAGCCGTTTGAGGTGGCCATGCGCCGTTTCAAGCGTTCGGTGGAAAAGACCGGTTTACTGACTGAATTGCGCGCCCGCGAATTCTATGAAAAGCCCACTGCAGAGCGCAAGCGCAAGCTGGCTGCTGCGGTAAAGCGCCATTACAAGCGCTTGCGTAGCCAGGTTTTGCCCCCCAAACTGTATTGATCTCCGGCGCAGCGTGCGCGGTAAGCGCGTAACCCTGCCTTTCCAGTGGGATTGCACTAATGAGCCTGAAGCAACAGATCACTGAAGATATGAAGACCGCCATGCGCGCCAGGGATACGGCGCGCCTGAGTGCTATCCGGTTGTTGCTGGCCGCAATGAAACAGCGTGAAGTGGATGAGCGCATTGAATTGACCGATACCGATGTGGTGACCATTATCGATAAAATGGTTAAGCAACGACGCGATTCGATCTCCCAGTTTGAGGCGGCTGCGCGGCAGGAATTGGCTGACATCGAGAAATTTGAAATCAGCGTGTTGCAAACCTATATGCCGCAGCCAATGACTGAGGCGGAAATAGCGGCCGCTGTGAGCAAAGCCATAGCCAGCAGTGGCGCCAAGTCACCGCAGGAGATGGGCAAAGTGATTGCCTTGCTTAAGCCGCAATTGGCCGGACGCGCAGATATGGGCCAGGTTTCGGCCTTGGTGAAAGCGCGTTTGTCGCAATAAATTTTACCTAATGCGTAGGCTGGTGGTGAGCGACGCGAACCCCAGCGTTTGGTGACCTCGAACATGCTGGGGTTCGTGCCTCACCCCAGCCTACACGCGGGAGCGGAGCCAGGATGATTCCAAAAAGCTTCATTCAGGATTTGCTCAACCGCCTCGATATCGTGGACGTGATTGAGCGCTACGTTCCGCTTAAAAAAGCAGGCGCCAATTTTGTTGCCTGCTGTCCCTTCCACAACGAAAAATCTCCTTCGTTTACGGTCAGTCAGACCAAACAGTTTTATCATTGCTTCGGCTGCGGTGCGCACGGCACGGCCATCGGCTTTGTCATGGAACATGCCGGACTGGGTTTCGTTGATGCGGTGGAGGAATTGGCTCGCGCTGTGGGCATGGCCGTGCCGCGCGAAAAGTCAGCACCTGAACAGATACAGCACAAAGCGGCACCTGATTTGTATGAAGTGATGCAGTCCGCCACGCGCTATTACCGTGAACAGCTTAAACAGTCGCCACGCGCTATTGAATATTTGAAGCGGCGTGGTTTGAGCGGTGACATTGCAGCTCGTTTCGGTATGGGCTACGCGCCCGATGGCTGGCAGAACCTGCAAGGTACGGTGTCTGATTATCAGCACAGCAGTCTGCTGGAAACCGGCCTGGTGGTTGAGAACGACGAAGGTAAGCGCTATGACCGTTTCCGCGACCGCATCATGTTTCCCATCGTTAATACACGCGGTCAGGTGATAGGTTTTGGTGGGCGGGTGTTAGATACGGGCGAACCCAAATATCTGAACTCGCCGGAGACCGCCTTGTTCGAGAAGGGGCATGAGCTTTATGGCCTGTTTCAGGCGCAGAAAGCAATACGCGCCAGCCGCCAGGTGCTGGTGGTGGAAGGCTATATGGACGTGGTGGCGCTGGCCCAGCATGGGATCGAATACGCGGTCGCCACCTTGGGTACGGCGACTACGCCCTATCATGTGCAGAAACTGTTGCGCCTGACCGATAAAGTGGTGTTCTGTTTCGACGGAGATGCCGCTGGCCAGCGCGCTGCGTGGCGTGCGCTGGAGAATGCGCTGCCGCAACTGGTGGATGGCAAACATGTCGGGTTTTTGTTTCTGCCGCCGCAACACGATCCTGACAGTTTCGTGCGCGAACAGGGCACCGCCGCATTTGAGAAATTACTGCAGGATGCCTTGCCACTGTCTGGCTATTTGTTGCGCGAATTGTCTGGCCGGGTAGACCTGCGTAGCCAGGAGGGACGCACTGCCTTGTTGCAAAGCGCCAAGCCATTGCTGACGGTTATTTCTGCTCCCGCCACCGCACTGTTGTTGCGCAAGGAAGTGGCGGCGTTGGCCGGTGTTACGCAGACGGAACTGGAAGCGCTGTATGCCATCAAACCGGTCGGCCAGCCTGCGCGCCGCGCGCCGCAAAAGGCAGCGCGCCCAGTCGCATCAAATTTGCGGGTACTGCTGCGCTGTTTATTGTTTCAGCCTGATCTGGCGCGTGCATTGCCGCTTGATTGGGAGGCAGGCGGGAGCGAGGCCGCAGCGGTTGCAGCACTGGTTGAGTGGTTGCTCACCCAACAAGGGACGGTGAGTTCTGCGGCCATGATCCAGAATTTTCAGGGGTCGCCGCATGAATCATTATTGGCCGCAGAACAGGCCGAGATTATGCAATGGAGTGAAGAATTTGATGTGGCCGCAGAGTTTCAGGGAGTGCTGCTTAATCTGGGCGAAGCAAAGCGCAGGCAGCAATTGCAGGCTCTGCACGCCAAGATACATGGCGCGGGAATGAAAGGCCTGGACGAACAAGAACGGGGACTTTATTTGCAGTTATTGCAACGCCACTAACATGCGGCCAGTTTATGGTAACGATAGGCAAACAGGCTTACGGAAAGATTTGCCAAAATCGGGTATAATCCGCGCCCTTTTACGCCGCATTAGTGTTAATCCCAGATTGTCCATTAGAACGAGAATGGGTGCTTTCAACGCTTTCACCCCCATCCCAACCTTCCCCCCTTGAGGGGGAGGGAGCCGGTTCCCTCCCCCTCAAGGGGGAGGGCTAGGGAGGGGGGTGAAAGTTTTGGCGACACACCAAGATAAATTACACGAACTCTCAAATGGATTATCCGGGTTAATCAAACAATGCGTTGCTCCGTAATTTATTTTTTAATCTAGTAATTTAACTGGGAATCCACCGCTATGGCGACTCAGCAAGGCAAGAAGAAAAACATCACCGCCAAACAGGCGGCGGCTAACGCCAGGCAGGCGGCGATCGCTAAGCAGATCGCCAACCCGGCGGAGCAGCTGCAAGACATCGAAGCGCGGCGCACTCGGCTCAAGGCATTGATAGTCCTGGGCAAGGAACGCGGCTATCTGACGTACGGCGAAATCAACGATCACTTACCGGAGATGCTGGAAGCCGAGCAAATCGAAGGTGTGGTCAGCATGATCAACGACATGGGTATCACCGTGTGCGATGAAGCGCCGGATACGGAAAACCAGATCATGTCGGACGTAGCGCCTGTGGTGGCCGACGAAGATGCGGTGGAAGCTGCCGAAGCAGCGCTGTCCACGGTGGATTCGGAGTTTGGCCGCACCACCGACCCGGTGCGCATGTATATGCGCGAAATGGGTACGGTGGGCTTGCTTACGCGCGAGGATGAAATCGTCATAGCCAAGCGCATTGAGGAAGGCCTCAAGCACATGATTCAGGCGATTTCCTCCTGCCCGACCACCATCGCCGAGATTCTGGCGCTGGTTGATAAAGTCGAACGCGATGAATTGCGCATAGACGAAGTGGTTGATGGTTTCATTGAGGCTGCTGATGAGTCCATGGTGGCCGATGGATCCGGCGCTGAGGCCATGGAGGAAGAGGAATCCCTGGAGGCCGTGGAGGAGGACGAGGAAGATACCGAGGCGATTGCCGCAGCCAATCTGGCCAAGCTCAAGGTTGATGCGCTGGAACGCTTTGCCATCATACGCGAACTGTTCGTCAAGATCGGCAAGGCCTACGAGAAGCACGGCTACCGCAGCAAGCAGTACGATAAGTTGCAGGAACAGATATCGGTTGGGCTCACGCAATTCCGCTTTTCTGCCAAACAGGTTGATGCACTGTGCGATACCTTGCGCCATTTGGTGGAAGAAGTACGGGGCCATGAGCGCAATATTCAGAATTTGTGCGTCACCAAGGCACGCATGCCACGCCCGCATTTCATCAAGACCTTCGCCGGCAACGAAGAGCGTCTCGACTGGGTGGCGCGCGAAGTGGCTTCCAAAAAACCTTACAGCGAAACGTTAATGCGTTTCCAGGCCGCCATTATCGAACAGCAGCAGAAGTTGCTCGATTTGCAGCAGCGCGTGGGCATACCCATACGCGACCTGAAGGAAATCAACAAGCAGATGACCAACGGCGAAGCCAAGGCACGTGGCGCCAAGCGCGACATGATAGAGGCTAACCTGCGACTGGTAATTTCCATCGCCAAAAAATATACCAATCGTGGCTTGCAGTTCCTGGATCTGATTCAGGAAGGCAACATTGGCCTGATGAAAGCGGTAGACAAATTCGAATATCGCCGTGGTTACAAATTTTCAACTTATGCCACGTGGTGGATACGCCAGGCCATTACCCGTTCCATTGCGGATCAGGCGCGCACCATTCGCATCCCGGTACACATGATTGAGACCATCAATAAAATGAACCGTATTTCGCGGCAAATTTTGCAGGAAACCGGTCTTGAAGCGGATGCCGCAACCATGGCGCTGAAGATGGAAATGCCGGAAGATAAAATCCGCAAGATACTGAAGATTGCCAAGGAGCCGATCTCCATGGAAACCCCCGTGGGCGACGATGACGATTCACATTTGGGTGATTTTATCGAGGACTTCAATACCCTGGCACCGGTGGAGGCTGCGGTATATGACAGTTTGCGCAATGTCACCAAGGATATTCTGGATTCGCTTACTCCGCGTGAAGCCAAGGTGCTGCGCATGCGTTTTGGTATCGAGATGAATACCGACCACACTTTGGAAGAGGTGGGCAAACAGTTTGACGTGACCCGCGAGCGTATCCGCCAGATAGAAGCCAAGGCGTTGCGCAAACTGCGCCACCCTTCGCGCTCGGAAAAGCTGAAAAGCTTCCTCGACGGCGAAAACTAAAGGGTGCTTTAAACCGTATCGGGTCGTTAGCTCAGTTGGTTAGAGCAGAGGACTCATAATCCTTTGGTCGCTGGTTCGAGTCCAGCACGACCCACCATATCACTTAATTTAACGTTTAGGCGGGACATTAAAATGGCAAAAAAAATTCTAAGTGTTGATGATTCCGCTTCCATCCGTCAGATGGTGGCGTTCACTCTCAGCAGTGCAGGCTACGAAGTGGTAGAAGCAGCTGACGGCCAGGATGGGCTGGAAATGGCCCAGGCACAGGTAGTCGATCTGGTGTTGACCGACCAGAATATGCCGCGCATGGACGGTTTGACGCTGATCAAGAGCTTGCGTGCCTTACCGGCTTATACCAAGGTACCGATCTTGATGCTGACCACTGAATCAGGCGATGACATGAAGGCGCAGGGCAAGGCGGCGGGCGCGACCGGCTGGCTGGTAAAGCCTTTTGATCCGCAGAAACTTTTGGAAGTGGTGAAGAAGGTGATAGGCTGATTCTCAGGAAATGTTCAAGGGCGAACCTATGTGTGCCAAGCTCGCCAAAACACCGCTAAATAAAATGCGGGTGGATAGTTGGGATCACAAAACAGACGGGCGCACATTTTCTGACCTGCTGCATTTAAGCGCTACATGTTGCCGAATCAATTGGGGCGGAGTTGCCCGGTTTCTGCGCGGGATGAGGGCTTGTCTTGAAATGGTTAATGGCAACCACCCATCTTGCACTTTGATTTCCGGCGGGAACTAAAGAGATGGCCAATGAAAAAATACTTGGGGATAAAGGCGGGCGTGAATTCTCATTCACAGTTCAGGATTTCAGGCGTGTGCGGGAATTGCTTTACGACCATGCCGGAATTTCCCTAAGCGACGCCAAGCAAGAGTTGGTATATAGCCGGTTGTCGCGGCGCTTGCGCGTAACTGGTATCGATTCTTTTGCGGAATATATTCAGCTGTTGGATGTTGACCCAGGGGAAGAGTGGGAAGCGTTCATCAATTCGATGACCACCAATTTGACTTCATTTTTTCGCGAAGCGCATCATTTTCCTCTTCTGGCCGAGCACATGCGACAACGCCATGAAAAAAGCACAGATCCTATTGCGTTATGGTGTTCGGCTGCTTCCACCGGCGAAGAGCCCTATTCCATGGCCATGACTGCAGTAGAAGTATTTGGCAGCTTTACGCCGCCGGTGTCCATTATCGCCACTGATCTGGATACGCGCGTGCTGGAAACAGCCAGGGCGGGTGTGTACCGGGAGGAAAGGCTGGACAAGCTCGATGCGGGAAAAATAAAGCGATTTTTTCTGCGCGGTACCGGCAAGCGGGCTGGATTCGTCAAGGTGCGTCAGGAATTGCGCGACCTGGTTATCTTTCAACAATTAAACCTGCTGGATAACAAATGGCAACTCCAGCCCCCGTTTGATGCCATATTCTGCCGTAATGTGATGATCTATTTTGACAAGGCCACGCAACTCGGGATACTGAAGAAATTTGTGCCGTTGCTACGTGCTGACGGCTTGATGTTCGCCGGGCATTCCGAGAATTTTTTTCATGCGGATGAATATTTCAAACTGCGCAGCAAGACTGTGTATCAACTAGCGCCAAGTGTCGCAGCGCTTAGTAGTGCGATATCACCCTAAGCACGCGGGAATATAAATGTCGAACGTGTATGCAGATTATGAAGAAGTCATGTCGCCCAACCTGTATTACGACAGCAACTTCGATACCGAGGCTGTCAAGATATTGCCAGGGGAATATTATGTGTCGGCGAAGGATATGGTGCTGGTGACGGTGCTGGGGTCCTGTGTGGCCGCGTGCGTTCGTGACCGCGTCAGCGGTGTGGGCGGCATGAACCATTTCATGCTGCCGGGCGACAGTAGCGATATATTAAGTGCTTCGGCGCGATACGGCACCTACGCCATGGAAAAAATGATCAACGATTTGCTCAAGATGGGCGCAAAGCGCGCCAATCTTGAGGCTAAATTGTTCGGTGGTGGCAATGTGTTGCGCGGTATTACCATGACTAACGTAGGGGGGAAGAATGCCGAATTTGCCCGCGATTACTTGAACACCGAGAAAATCGCAATCGTGGCACAGGATCTGCTGGATATTTATGCGCGCAAAGTATATTTCTTTCCTCATAGCGGCAAGGTGATGGTAAAAAAATTGCGCAACATGCCCAACGATACCATCATCAAACGTGAGCAGTTGTACAGCTCGCGAATCAAGGTATCGAAAGTGCAGGGTGAAGTAGAGTTGTTCGATGTCGCTAAATAAATAATCCTATAAAAAGCAGTTAGCCACAGAGGACACAGAGATCACAGAGGAAAAACAAAAGCATGTAACACGGGGGCAACCCACCTTGTTTGGTGAAACATAAAAAATGTGGAAAACTATGTCCCTCTCTGTGCCCTCTGTGATCTCTGTGGCTTGATCTGCGGTTTTTAGGATAATTCAGCTTGAATTGCATAAGGTATCTGAAATGAGCAATGCTGTCCCCAAACACAAAATAAAGGTGCTGATCATTGACGATTCGGCGCTGATACGCAGCATCCTCAAGGAAGTGATCAACAGCTACCCTGACATGGAGGCGGTAGGAGCGGCATCCCATCCACTCCAGGCGCGTGAAATGATCAAGGCGCTGAATCCTGACGTGCTGACGCTGGACGTTGAAATGCCAGGGATGGATGGGCTGACTTTCCTGGAAAAATTAATGCGCTTGCACCCCATGCCGGTGCTGATGATTTCCAGTTTGACCGAGCGCGGCTCGGATGCGGCATTGCGTTCTCTGGAGCTGGGCGCGGTGGATTTTGTGGCCAAGCCCAAAGTGGGCATTGCTGATGGCATGCAGGAATATGGCGATGAGATTGCAGAAAAAATTCGGGCTGCATCCAGTGCCCGCGTGAACAGGCGGGCCGGTGCGGCACGGGCTATGCAGGGTACGCTGCCTGCGCTGGGCAACAGCCTCATTACCACTGAAAAGATCATCGTGGTGGGTGCATCCACAGGGGGCACCGAGGCGATCAGGGAATTTCTGGTCAGGTTACCAGCCGATGCGCCAGGCATATTGATTGCGCAGCACATGTCGTCACCGTTTACTAAATCTTTTGCCAACCGTTTGGACAGCTTGTGCAAGATTAATGTCAAAGAAGCTGAAAATAATGAGCGTGTGCTGCCGGGCCATGCTTACATTGCGCCGGGGAATTCGCATCTGTTGCTAAGGCGTAGCGGGGCGAATTATATGACTGAACTAAGCCAGACCGATCTTGTAAATCGTCATCGCCCCTCGGTGGAAGTGCTGTTTCGCTCCGCAGCCAAATGTGCCGGCAAGAATGCTATCGGCGTGATCATGACCGGCATGGGCAAAGATGGCGCAGCCGGTATGCTGGAAATGCATCAGGCGGGTGCCTACAATCTGGCACAGGATGAAGAGAGTTGTGTGGTGTTTGGTATGCCCAAGGAAGCGATTGCAGCGGGCGGGGTGGACGAGGTAGTGCCGATACTGGAAATGACGGAACGGGTACTGAACAGATTGATGAAAAGCGGCGGTCTGGGCAATCGGGTGTGAGCAAGGCAGCATTGCGACCGAGCCTGGATTTATAGTAGTGCCCGATAGTCTGGATTAACCTAGAAACCGTAGTTGGACAGGGTAAGTGGTGCGTTTATTTGCCTGTCCAGCAAGGCGCGACGAAGCGGAATAGTCATTCCACCCGCAAGGGGTAGGCCGTGGTTGTAAAGCCGCCAAGGCGGCAACAACCACGCT
>JANPNS010000412.1:0-3558 GCA_031427575.1 Gallionellaceae bacterium | reverse complement strand
AGAATTCGTCATCAGGCCAGATCTGAGTTCAAGTCCGAGTGAGGGCGCGCGCCACCATCCGCCCATCCACCATATGTATCTGCCGCTGCGCCCGTGCGCCAATAATCGGATCGTGGGTGACCACAATCAGCGCTACATTCTGAGCCACCATTTGCTCGAGCAGGTTCATCACTTCCTTGCCGGTGGTTTGATCAAGATTCCCTGTCGGCTCATCGGCCAATAGCACGGCGGGATGCATGCTGGTGGCGCGGGCAATCGCGACGCGCTGGCGCTGCCCGCCGGAGAGTTGATCGGGACGATGATCGGCACGATCAGTCAAACCATAATTTTCCAGCAACTGCGCCACGCGCTCTTTACGCTCGACCGGAGAAATACCAGCCAGTATCAACGGCAACTCGATATTCATTGCGGCTGTCAGGCGCGGCACCAGATGAAATGCCTGGAACACAAAACCGATCTTTTCGCTGCGCACTTTGGCTTGCTGTTCATCATTTAAAGCTGTGACATTGCCGCCATCCAGCTTGTAGATGCCTGAACTTGGCCTGTCCAACAGGCCAATCAAATTGAGCAGCGTAGATTTGCCGGAACCGGACGGCCCCATGATGGAAACATAATCGCCCGCCGCAATATTCAGATTGATGTCGCGCAAGGCGGCGACTTGCTGATCGCCGACGGTGAAGCTGCGGCTGACTTGGCTAAGAGCTATCATGCGCTTTCATCTACCGGGTAATTCCGCCGTTGATGCATACAATGAAAGATGGTGCAATTGCCGGTGAGGTTGTGACGCACAAAAATAAGCGTGAAAGGCACACGATGGCCAACCGGTAATTCATGCGTCCCGGCGACAACACCAAGACGGCCAGACACTGCAATGGGTGACGCAACTAGGGAATGAGCCGCTTCCTCAATAACCCTGCGCATCCGCCTGGCTGCGGTGGGATTACGTTTGGCATACCAAGCCAGAGATTCCGCCAGTTCGGCGATTGCGTCAGGATGCCAATCAAGCCGCTTTCTTTTCGTTCCGGCCATGATGTTTGGTCAATTCATCGAGCCGCTGCATGGCATCTTCGTGTGAGACACGCTCAACGCTTTGCATGCGCGCGCTAATCGCCTTGACCGCACATTCGGTTGCATCAAAACCATCACGCAGCACATGTTTGAGTACCTCCCTGGGTGTGCGCCCCGCCGCATGAGCGAGTTTTTCCAAACGGCGTGTGTCAGCTTGAGACAGGGTCAGAGTGTCCATGATGTCCTCCATAAGATGAGTAAGTATAGCGCAGCAACATTATTTTTTGCATTGGGTTTCTCAGATTGATGTCACGCAAGGCGGCGACTTGCTGGTCGCCAACGGTGAAGCTGCGGCTGACTTGGTTAAGGGCTATCATTCAAACACCATTTGAAAACGATGGAAGATTTTCGTAGGGTGGGCAGCCCTCTGCCCACCGTCATTTCATTGCAAAGTATCCGCGTGGGCACGGAGTGCCCACCCTACCTGACTGACTAACTTAATATTTTATTTAAAGCGTCTTTGTTGACCGGGACTCTACTTAAAACCGTCGCCTGAGTTTCTGGACTAAATTCAGGTTTAAATACCCTCCCATATTTTTCCATGACTCTTTTGGAAATAAGCGGCTCGGATATCTTTGGCAGTTCCGTCATGAGTTTCATAAAATCCACTAACAGGTCATCTGTGATTGATAGAACTTTTTCATTCAGGTCGATAAGTTGTGCAATTTTTGCGTGACCTACCGTCCTGACTATATCGTCCAAGTAGACATTTGCCACAGCTGTTGAGGAATTCCCAGAAACAATTTTTTCAAAGATTGGGCGTGCCAACTCGTTTCTAGTCTTCCACATTTCAAAAGCTGTATTGTAGTTCTCGAAAATTAGTTTTATACGTGGGATGTTCGCAAAACTGTCTTGTATTTCCTGATGTGTGTAATTTTTCAAGACTTTTGATTTTGCATTTGCAAGATAGAATAGGCCTGCGAATTCTGGATTAGATGGACGATGATGCATTAGTATTGGCGGGACACAAAGAAGTCGTTGGACGGGATTATCCGTTAATTTCCCTTGATAATTATGTTTCATAGCCTGCAAATTATGGATGCAATCTACAGCTTCAAGCAATAGCTTATTGGTCGCGTTAATCTTTGCCTTCTCGTCTTCTTCGTGTGCACGCTTTAAGATTCCTAAATAACCAATAAAGCCACCCATTACCGCAGACACAAATGCGAGAGCAATTGGATAAATATAATCCTTGATCAAGCTATCTTCAGACTTAAGGCTCTCGATTGCTTTTATTAGAAGTTGCAGGTCTTCATGTGTCAATAGCTGGATCATTTAACCGCCTTCCCAATTTCCGGCCGCACCCGCGCTCCAGGCTTCACCCCCGCCCGGTCGAGCGACATCACGATCTGATCCCCTTGGTTCAAGCCGGAAACAATTTCGGTGAATTCCCAGTTGGCCAAACCAGTAACAACGGAGCGCTCTTGCAGCACACCGTCAGCGCGATACAGCAACACGCGTTTGCCTTCCATCAGGGTCTGCGTGGGGATGCGCACCACCTGCGCATGTGTATCATGCACGATCTCGACATCCGCGCTGTAACCCACCAATAATTTCTCGTCCTGCGGCAGTTCGACAAACGCTACTTCAACTTCAACTGTACGCGCCTGCTTTTCAAGCTCCAGCACATAGGGTGCAATACGTTTTACCTTGCCCGGGAATTGTTTACCTTTGATTGCATCGAGTGTGATGCGTCCAACCTGCCCCACTTTTAGCGTAGCGGCGTCCACTTCGTCTATCGGCGCACTGACGAACATGCAGCTATCGTCAATCAGGTCTATCGCTGGCAAGGTGAGTATGCCGGGCGGTGATGGGGTGGCATATTCGCCCAGTTCGCCGCTGATGTCGGCCACCACGCCATTAAACGGCGCGCGTAGCACCATCCGTTCCAGGCCGGCACGGGCTACTTCAATGCGCGAGCTGCTCTGTTCGATTTCGCTGCGCGCCGCGTCACAGCCTGCCTGGCGTGCCTTGGCATCGGTCAGGGTGCGATCCAGTTGTTGCGACGAAATAAATCCCTGATCCTTGAGTTGTTGTGCCCGCTCAGCATCGCGCTGAGCCGCTGCTGACATGGTACAAGCCTCCTGTGCGCGGCTGTTAACCGCCACAAATTGTTCCTGCGCCAGACCTTCCTGCGCCCGCAAATCCTTATGCCATAGCTCCAACAATACCTGACCGGCGACCACGCGCTGGCCTTTCTTCACGCTTAACCGGGATATCTGGCCGCCAGCCGGAGGGGACATCTTGGCACGGCGACATGCCTTGACCGTACCGGCGCGCGTGTTGCTGATGGAGGCTTCTACTGCACCGCGCTCAACTATCCACAACACGACGGGTAGCGATTTGGGACGCATGAAATACCATGCAACGAGTGCCAGCAGAATGAGGGCGGCAATAACAGCCATGCGGCGCAATGGAAGGCCGCTCTTGTTAGGTTGTGGCAATGCCATTCCGTCTCCTGACAAAAATTTCTGCTGAACTGTCTCGAAT
>JANPNS010000411.1:0-3529 GCA_031427575.1 Gallionellaceae bacterium | reverse complement strand
GGCACCTCTAAAAATTCAAAATCCTAAGCGAGACAAGGCGCGAGCAAAAAATTGCGACGCCGCATATATATGATATGTAAGGAGTAATTTTTTGTGAGCAACGCAGTATCGCGACGGAGTTTGGATTTTTAGAGGTGCCCTAAATAACGTCACACCAAAATGCCCCAGCCTATCAACACGTATCGTTCCAGCAAAAACAACAAGCCGAATATCAACACCAGGAAAATAACGAGATATACAATCTGCCAGACTATCCTGAGATAGCGGCGATTCCGGGTAACAACGTACATCCCGCCGGACAGCAAGATGGAGAGTGCAGCCAGTATGAGTATCAAACGCAAGACGAGCATAGGGCACCTCTAAAGTGACTCCTGATTGCGGGCGGTTCGTGCAGTAAATTTAGCGCAGCAAAGACTAGGCAGCTTGCAACTGCAAGCGCAAGTACGCCGGCGCTTCCTCGGGTTTGCTAAAAGTCACAAATTCCCACGCCTGATCATCGGCCAGCAAGGCACGTAACAAGGCGTTGTTGAGGGCATGCCCGGATTTGTAACCGGAGAATGCGCCAATCAAGGGATGCCCAAGCAGATACAAGTCACCGATAGCGTCCAACACTTTGTGTTTAACGAATTCATCCTCGAAGCGCAAACCGTCAGGATTGATAACGCGGTACTCGTCCATCACGATGGCATTATCCAGATTACCCCCCAGCGCCAGTCCTTGGGCACGCATATTTTCGACCTCCTGCATGAAACCGAAGGTGCGCGCCCGGCTTACTTCCTTGATGTAGGAGTGTTCCCCCAGATCTATGGTCACGCTTTGTCGGGTAGTTGCAAACACCGGATGGGTGAAATTGATGGTGAAACCTAATTTGTAGCCGTTAAATGGGTCGAAACGTACCCACTTGTCGCCATCCTTTACCTCGACAGTTTTTTTGATGCGGATAAATTTTTTGCTGGCCGATTGCTCGACTATGCCTGCTGATTGCAGCAAGAAAATAAATGATCCGGCACTGCCGTCCATGATGGGAATTACAGCACTGTTCAAGTCAACGAAAGCATTGTCCACCCCCAGCCCGGCGCAGGCGGACATCAGGTGCTCGATGGTAGCCACGCGTACACCTTGCGCTTCCAGGCAGGTGGACAAGCGGGTGTCATGCACGGCATGCGCCTCGGCTCGTATTTCCACCACCGGGGACAAATCCACGCGGCGGAACACAATGCCGCTGTTGGCGGGCGCAGGGCGCAAGGTCAAATCAACCCGCTCGCCAGAATGCAGCCCCACGCCAGTTGCCTGCACCACTTTTTTTAATGTGCGTTGCTTAACCATAACGTATCAATTCAATAAAATCATGAGCGTACTTTAACACAGCCACGCTAATTAGCTCAAACGCGCGCAGCCGTTTTTAAACGCCGCGCTAAGAAAATTCCTTCACGATAAACTGCTGCCTGCGGCTGATCGCCAGCCTCTCGTCCCAACCCTTAAGCCTGACCGCCCAGTGTGTCTCCCCGCCTTCTTCATCAGCAACTTTCTCAAAACCCCCAATTTGCTCTTTGGCTACCAGGCAATTGCGGTGGATGCGTACGAAACGCGCAGCGAATTCTTTTTCCAGCGATGCCAGCGCTTCTTCGATGAGGTACTCACGCTGCACGGTGCGCACCGTGATATATTTCAATTCGGCGCGCAGGTACAATACTTGCTCAATCGGGATCAGGTAAATTTTTCCGCGTTCGTGAACGGATAAATTCCGGCGTGGCTCAGTGGCAATGCTCTGCAACTCTTCGGTGCGTATCGGCACGGCGGTGCGCGCGCGCACCAGGGCGTCAAACAAGCGCCTGAGGCGGATAGGTTTAAGCAAGTAGTCAACCGCATGCAACTCAAAAGCCTTGATGGCATAAGCATCAAAGGCGGTGGTAAAAAATAATGACCGGCGGTTCGGGCAGATTATTAAGATGCTGCGCCAGTTCGATGCCATCCATTTGCGGCATGCGAATATCTACCAGCACTACGTCGGCGCGAATATCTGACAATGTATCCAACGCCTCCAGCCCATTGCCCGCTTCGCCCACCAGCTTCAGCGGCAATTGTTCGGCGCAATCAGTGAGCAACTCTTTAAGGCGATTGCGAGCCGGTGGCTCGTCGTCCACTACGAAAACGGACAAAGGGAGTTCAACAACGCTCATTTCTTTTCCTCTCGTACATAAGGCAGCAAAATGTGTACCTGATAAAAATCCTTGCCGGTTTCCACGGTGTACTGCGCTTCCACGTCAAATTGCAGAGCCAGGCGTTCGCGGATATTAGTCAATGCCATTTTGTTGCCAGCATGCCGGTCGCTTTGTGCCTGACGCGGATTGCGCACGTCAAGATGAATTTCCTTGTCATCATGCGACAATTTTATGTCAATCGCGCCACCCGCGGTGAGCGGCTCGATACCGTGGTACACGGCATTCTCCAGCAGGGGCTGCAAGATCAGCGGCGGCATCAAGGCATCATCCGGAAATTCCTGAACTTGCCAGACCACCTTAAGCCGCTCGCCCAGACGCAATTGTTCCAGAGCGAGATATTGGCGCGCAAGTTCTATTTCTTTATGCACAGCAACCTGATCACTATTATGTGCCATCGCCATGCGGAACAGGTCAGCCATATCTTCCAGCGCGGTTTCTGCGCGCTTGGGATCAGCGCGCACAATGCCGAGCACGGCATTAATGGTATTAAACAGAAAGTGCGGGCGGATGCGCGCCTGCAAAGCCTGCAAGCGGGCCTCATGCAGGGCTGGGGAAAGTACTTGGGCGCGCAACCTGAAATAAGTCAACAGTACCGCAGCAATTACGCAGGCTAGCAGTACCGTGCGCAACGAACGGAAATACCCAAGCTCTATCGTTTGCACATATAGCTCGCCGCCAAATTGGTAAATCGCCATCGTACTTACCATAACCAATAGCAACACCGAGATACTACCCTGCCTATAACTCAGCCTGGCCAACCAGGGATTTAACATGTACAGCAGCAGCAAATTCAGCAACAAAGACGGTTGCAACAGGGCCGAAATGTCGACCATGCCTTGTGCCATATCCTGCCAGGAGGTCGCACGCGCAGCAACAACCAGCAATACCATACCATTGACCAGCAGCAGGCTGCGCAGGGCCACGCCCAGGTTGCGAAAATTGGGTAACACATCGGGCAGCCCGTTTTGATTTATACTTTGCTTATTCGGCATGGCAGATTGCCTCTAGCAGGGTGTTGAAAAACGTTGCGAGCGACGGCAGAACAAGGCACGAAAGGGCGAAAAAGCGGAATTTACATAGTAGTAAATGAGCATTTTGAGTCCTTGAGTAACGCAGTTATGCCGAGCACATAACCAATGACTTGGCTGTCGTCTTTGGACAGCCTAGTCAGATGGCTAGTTGTTTCATCAGTAGTTTTTCAAACCCTGCTATATATGTTGTACATTCTGGACAAAAGACGATGACGTTGCAAGACAAAAAAACTTGGTCGGGGCGGTTTAACGAACCGGTGGCGGAATTGGTGAAGC
>JANPNS010000410.1:0-2283 GCA_031427575.1 Gallionellaceae bacterium | reverse complement strand
TGTGGAAGTGCCCATCGTCGGCTTCTACGCCTTTGTTGTCAACGCCGATTTAAAATTGATACACTTTTACAATAAACGCCGATTTAATTCTGATACACCCCCATTACGCCTGCATGCCACTTAAGCGGCCGGAGCATGTCAAACAGCGTGGTGTTCAATATCAAGGGCAACGATTACCGCTTGATCGTGGCGGTGCATTACAACCGGGGGATGATGTACATCCGCTTTGTTGGAACTCATGCAGAATATGACGCGCTGGACGCGGGAAAGGTGTAGCAATGGAACTCAAGCCGATTAGAACCAAAGGCGAATACAAGGCCGCCTTGCGCGAGATCGAGGCGTTGTTTGATGCGCCCGATAAAACACCCGAAGCGGACAAACTGGAAGTGTTGGCCATGCTGGTGGAGAAATACGAAGCCCAGCACTACCCCATTCCCGCGCCCGATCCCATAGATTTTTTGAACTACGCAATGGAAACGCGCGGGTTGACCCGAAAGGATTTAGAGCCATACATCGGCAGCCGTGGCCGCGTGGCTGAGGTGTTGAACCGCACCCGACCGCTTACCTTGGCGATGATCCGGCGATTGTCGGAAGGCATCAAACTGCCAGTGGATGTGTTGATCGCTGATTATGAGTTGCGCCACGCCGCATAGAAAACCGCACCCCTAACTTAATACGTCTGGGGGCATAATCGGGGGCATATTTCAAAATAGAATTGCGTGGGTAAAGCATTGATGCGGTGCAACGCGATCAATGTGAATGAGACAAGCCACCAATTCCCATAACGTGCCAATACTCATAGCGTAAAAGTGGAGTACGCCACAATCCAATGCCAGAAACCCCCAAGTCAAAAGCGCGTATTGTCTTGCTCAGGATTTTGAATTATTAGAGGTGGCCTTGATCCGCTCTCAATCCTCGCTCCTCTATCCCGAACGCGGTAGCGTCCTTGCCACCACCCATGCGCTGATGTCACCTGCGCCGCGCATTTGCAACGCGCTGGCCAGCGCGTTCAGGCTGGCTCCGCTGGTCATTACATCATCCACTATGGCAATGCGCTTGCCGGTCAAATCCGTGTCGCAGCGAAATGCATTGCGCATATTTTTGTCGCGTTCCTTCCAAGGTAGGGCAGATTGCGGCGGGGTATCGCGCACCCGCTGGCAGTCATTCGCCAGTAGCTTGAGATTTAATTCGCGGGCGATGGCAGCGGCGATCAACAGCGATTGGTTGAAGCCGCGTTGGCGCAATTTGGCCGGGTGCAGCGGCATCGGGATCACATAATCGGGCAACGCGCTTTTATTGATGCGCCGCGCAAGTTGTGTAGCGAAAGCGTGCGCCAGGGCGAGTTGTTCGCCGTATTTCATGGCTTGTATCAACTTGTCGAGCGGAAAGGCATAGCCGAATGCGGCGGTGGTGCGCGTGTACAACGGTGGCTGTGTCAGACAGTGCCCGCACACTTCGCCGGTCGGCGTGGGCAAAGCGCAGACCGGGCAATGGGGTGCGTCGAAATACGGCAAGGTTGCATCGCAAGCCGCGCACCATATACCATTCCGGCTCATGCTGCCGCACAGGACACAGGGTTGTGCGGGCAGTATCCGCTTAATTAGTTTGCGGATGTTAAGGCTGGAGGCGTATAAAATTGACAAGGTGCTGTCCTTTCCGGGATGATGTCCCATGTTTCCTATCATACTCATAAAACGTACATGAACATCCAAACCATCGAATTCGTCCGCCCCGTTAACCGCTCCGCTACCCTGCAGCGTTGGAGTGTGTCCGCAGTGGAATCCTTGTTCAAACTGCCGTTTGCCGATTTGCTGTATCGCGCTCAGCAAGTACACCGTGAACATTTTGATCCGAATGCGGTGCAGCTTTCCACTTTGTTATCCATCAAGACCGGCGGCTGTTCCGAAGATTGCGGTTATTGCCCGCAATCGGCGTTTCATTCCACCGGCGTGGAGAACCGGAAAATGCTGGAAGTGGATGAAGTGCTGGCGGCGGCAAAAGCTGCACAGCAAAGCGGCGCGGGAAGATTTTGCATGGGCGCGGCATGGCGCGAACCCAGTCCGGAAGACATGTTAAGCGTGGTCGAAATGGTCAAAGCGGTACGCGGCTTGGGCATGGAAACCTGCGCGACGCTGGGCATGTTGACCGATGTGCAGGTTGAACAACTGAGCGATGCGGGACTGGATTACTACAACCACAACCTGGATACCGCGCCGGAATTTTACGGCGACATCATCAGCACGCGCGATTATCAGGACCGGCTGGACACGCTGGAGCGGGTGC